>DASXVL010000107.1:0-1761 GCA_036504255.1 Armatimonadota bacterium
CTGGCAAGACCTGAGCATGGTGGGTACCATGGCGACGGTGCCGGTCGCCCGCTAATCACAGTACGCACTGTCTCGATTAAAGGATATGGCTGGGAGCAAACGCTCCCAGCCAACCTTCCGAGTCGAACGAGAGGAACAATCGATCATGAAACGGACTGTAATTTTTTGTCTACTGCTCGCCATGCTGTGTGCGACTGTTCATCCCGTGTGCGCCGAAGCGGCGCAACCGCCCATTATCTATGCGAGCTATATGCACTGCTTCATCCTCGGCGGCATGGCCAACAAGGGACAATTTGGCGGCGGTGAGTCTCCCCTGCGCACGGGGGTCGATGATGCGACGAATTGGCCGGAATTTGAACAAGCGATCCGCGGTTGGTGGGCCCCCGACCTCGCCCCACTGGCGCAGTCGGGCCTTGAGGCGGTACGCAAGGATTTCGACATGGCGGGGGAGGCCGGTCTGGACGCGCTGGGCCTGTGCATCTCCAATAACCACCTGCCCAATAGCCAGTTTGCTCCGGGCATGCGCCTGATGGCGCAAGTGGCAATGACGCACCGCGTGAAGATCATTCCCGACCTGTGGCCCGGTTCCCTCACACGCGACCAATGGCAGACATACGGGGAGCAGGTAAAAGCGTACATGGACGCCTACCCGGGCGCATTCCTCACCTACGAAGGCAAACCCGTGATCTCGCTCGGGAATCCGATGAACTATGGACGTGCCGTGGCCAAAGCGCGTGGGCAGAAATACAATGATTGGGACGAGGTGCAAGCCTTCTTCACCCCCTGGGGCGGACCGGAGAAATGCTACAAGATTTTGAACATCACCTGGGACCAGAAAGATATGGATGGCGGATACCGTGAAGCGGTGCAGGCGTACAGCATCTGGACGGCCTCGTACGGCTGGGGCGACCAGCAACACGACGTGATCGCCACCCAGGCCAAGCGTGATGGCAAAGCCATTGCCTGGCCGGTGAACGCCGCGTATTACGGTTGCCGCACGGGCATTGCCAATAGCGCGGAGAGTCTGGGCGTGTCGCGCTGTTGCGATCAATGGCGGCGCGCCATTGCGCAGCGGACCCCGTTCGCACAAGTGCAGACCTGGAACGACTTTTCCGAGGATCACGGCATTACCGACTCCAACTATCGCGGGCGTACGCTTATGGAACTAACACGCTACTTCGCCGACTGGTTCCACACGGGGAAGGCGCCGACAATCACCCAGGAAAAGGTCTTTCTCTTCCATCATCGCCAGCTGTTCAGCGCCAAACTGAGCGAGGCGACCATCTATGCTCGGAGCGACCAATGGCACCTGACACCCGACAGCGACTATCTGAACGTGGTGACGCTGCTGAAAAAGGCGGGCACGGTGCGCGTGCAGGTGGGCGGTGACGCCTGGACCCTCGACGCCCCGGCGGGTCTCCATGAGTGGTTGATCTACGTGCCCTCCACGCGCACTGAGATGGGGGCCAAGCGTGAGGCCTTCAACCATGGCGCGAGCAGTTACCCAACCACTGACGCCAACCGTACCGTCACCGTGGCGACGCACATCGCGGCGGGCACGCCGGTGGCCACCCTCACGCGGCGCGGCAAAACTCTTGTCAGCGTCACCAGCCGCTTCCCCCTCGCCGATACGGGGCGCTGGCAAGACCTGAGCATGGTGGGTACCATGGCGACGGTGCCGGTCGCCCGCTAATCACAGTACGCACTGTCTCGATTAAAGGATATGGCTGGGAGCAAACGCTCCCAGCCAACCTTCCGAGT
>DASXVL010000108.1:0-6817 GCA_036504255.1 Armatimonadota bacterium
AGACGGAAGGTAACAGAGATTGATGGTGACTTCATCATTCTCGATCAGTATCTGTTCAGTGATGCTCTCGACGATCTCCTGCTTTTGAGCTATCGACAGGTCAGTCCAACGTGTATAGAGATCTTGGGCCTCATTTAATACCTGATCTCTGGACATGAATTGGATCTTCAAAAAGTCGACCTCGGCTTGTAGTTCGGGGATTTGATCCTCAATCTGGAGTTTTCTTTGTTCCAATGGCTTGTAGCGTTCCCCAAAACCTTTTGAGGTTATTTCTTCATCGATATAGAGCTTATAGATTCGATCCATCTGTTGTCGTACAGTCTGCTCTTCAGTAAGAAGCGTCTGTAAGAGTTCTTCCTTGTCACCGATGACCTGATCGGCTTGGCCAAGATACCGGTCAATTTCTGCAGGGGAGAAGAAGAAGCTTTTTAGTTGGGTATGGAATATCTCTTCAAGGTCGGTAGTACCGATCTTGTTTCGGCATTTGTAGCAGATGTACTTGGGCGAGTTTGACGGCACATACATCTTGCTCCCGCAGCCACAAAGCACCATGCCGCCGAAAAGCTGAACCGCTTTCTTTGCAGGACGCTTGTTCTTTTTCTCCTGTTCATCAAGAATGGCATTGCACTGATCCCATAGTTCCTCAGAAACAACAGGTTCCGCTGCAACAAAGACCCATTCTTCCTGTGGCTTATAGACCCATGCTTTTTTCGGCCCTACGCTTTTCTTGTAATTGGCGCGGCGAAGGCCTTTTGCCATCGGATCACGTAATAAGCGACCAACAGTCGTACTGGAAAATTCAAAGCCACCCCGCGTTCGATAACCTGTTTCATTCAACAAGCGAGCAACGGTTTTCTTGCGCCGCTGCTTGAGAAAAAGTTCGTACATCAGTTTTCGAATAGGTGCTTCAGTCGGGTCAACTTTGAGTTCTTTGTTCTCCCACTTATATCCGAATGGGGCTTGACCAGCGATTTGCTTACCGAGCTTGGCTCTAATCGGAACAGACGCAGCCACCCGTGATGCGATCTCTTCACGTTCCCATTGCGCCATAGCTGCGATCATCGTATAGAAAAGTCTACCGGCTGGGGATGAGGTATCGATGGATTCCTGCAGGGAGATCAGGTCAGCGTTGTTTTCCTTAAAGATGTCTGCAAAATCCAGTAGCTCTCTGGTATTGCGGGCAAGTCGGGCAAGTTTCGAGAAGATAAGGCCGGTAATGTTACCGCTGCGAATATCTTTAAGCATACGCTGTGCTTCCGGGTGGCTCATCACCGATTTGCCACTAACCGCTTCCAAATGGTAGACCTCTTTGACTGTCCAACCTTTGGATTCGGCGTAATACTGCGCACGCTTCTCATGATGCTCGGGACTTTCACCCCTGGCTTGGTCTTCGGTTGAAACGCGAATCCAGATGCCAACTTGTTTTGGTGTTTCCATTCGTTCCTCCAATGCTTAACACGAAGCCCGACACAGGGATTATAGCTCCCCGTGCCGGGCACATCAATTCCCTGGAAGGGCAAATATTGATGATTTTGGGATTACACGACCATCCAGGTGGTCCACGTCACGTTGTTCTTATCTTCACCGTGCTTTCTGATCGCTTCAAGCATCGCCAGGATATAGCGGTTGCTCGTCGCATCCACGCGGAAGCCCTGTGCCAGCGAGGTGAGGAGTACGGTGAACAGGTCTGCGACCGTCCATGTTTCCCATTGGAGATGTGCCTCTTGCTGCAAACGCTTGTTGAGACTGCCGGTCACCACCAGGACAGATTGGCTTTTCCCGTCCGGTGCGTCCTGTCTGATGGCACAGGTGAAGGTTTCGTGCCAATCAATCCATTTCACGGCAGTGAGTAGCGCACACATCTCCTCATCACAGGTTATTTGCATCGTCGTTCCTCCTCGCGTATCACATTGTTCAAGATGGCCATCACGGCCGCGCGATATTCCGTTGGGAAATACTGACCGACGCAGTAATCCCACTGTGTACCATCCCAGTGGTAACGCCCTAACCAGGACGATTCGGACTGCTGTATCACCTGGTCATCAGTGATGCCGCAGAAACTGGCGATTTTGACCAGGGCACAGATTTTTTGCCATTGGCGGCTGATGTAATTGACCTCATTTCGGTAAGCATGCCAGTCGCCGTAGTTTCCATACTCCAACCCTGGCCTCTGTGCCGCATAGTCCACGAGAGCCACCAGTGCCGGGTGGCTCTCAATAGTAAAGTGGGTGTGTTGTAACGCGCGTTGTGTGCGTTTTCTCATGTTAGTGCTCCTTAAAGACCCCCGAGACTTTCATACTGATGAAGCCCTGGTCACCCAGGACGAGATGGTCGAGGACCGGGATACCGAGCAGTTCCCCGGCTTGGATCAGCCGTGTGGTCGTGGTGATATCTTCACTGCTGGGCGTGGGATCGCCGGACGGGTGACCGTGACCCAGGATGATGCCGGAGCAGTTGGCGAGGATCGCCGCTTTGAAGACTTCACGCGGATGGACAATCGAGGCGTTGAGCGAGCCGATACTGACGATGTGCATCCCGCGCACGCGGTTTCTTGTATCTAGGAGCAGGATCACGAACTGTTCGCGGTCGGCATCGCCCAGGATCGTATTGAAGATCTCATAGGCATCATTGGGCGCAGAGATGACAGGCTGTTCAGCTCGCTGTGAGCGGTCACGCACCAGCGTGACCTTGTACATGGGAATGCGATACATATGGATGTCTCCTTGGCATAAAAAGAGCCCAGGCAAGAAATGCCAGGGCAGGACGGGTACAGGGTATGAAGTTGTATGACAGGACTGATCGACCGATCTGCGCTGGTCTGAAGTCGCGGCGGTACGGTCCATCCACCGCAATGGCCTCAACGGTCGTAGACAGCACCGGTATGACAATTTCACACCGACAGGTGGTTTGCATTATTGATGGGTGATCGGCACCTCCTCTCCAGGGATGGCTGTCGAGCCGCTGTTGACTAATTCAGCGACCGGCATGGTGATATGGGTGTTGCAGGCCGCTTTGCCGTCATCCAAACAGAGCCACCCTGTGGTAATGACTTGACGACAAATAGCACAGGGGCCGGGCGTTCGTTCTGTCTGCTCGTCCCTGGTAAACATGGTCCAAGTCTTGCCCTCCTCATCAAGACCGCTGAATCCATCAAACGCGTGCAGGCGTATGACGTGTGGTTCGGCGGGCGTGAGCCAGGCCGGTAATGCGGTGGGGCCGTCATCTTTATGCGGCGCAAGCAGGCCGTAGAAGGATGAGAGGTTTTTGAGATAGACCGAGATCACGCGGGTCTCGGCATGGAAACGGAGTGAGAGCTTTGGCTCCTCCCGCAAGGCTTTGGCAAATGCGCTGAAGCGTGCCACCAGCGCAGCATCCACCGAAAAGCCGGTGATCGCCTGGCTGGCCTGTCCGGGGATGACGCGGTGATAATCGGGGTATTCAGCGGCATCACGCCCCATCACGGGGATACATACGCCGGACGTGTTGCTGGCAGTCACCTGCAAGCCATCGATGGTGAGACAAAGCATTGGGTCGCGCTTATCGCTTATGAGAGGCTTCAACGCATTCACTGGGAGAATGAGGCTCACAGGTTCGACACATGCAACATCCATGCCATACGAGTTCATGGCGGTCAGGTGCAAGACGCCGAGGACGTGGGTATCGGTGGCGACCAGGCGCAGGCTTTCGGGTGTAATTTCCATCAGGACATCGGATAACACGGGCTGGGTGAAGTAGTTCTTCGGCTCAGCCGCAAAGCAGAGCATGGCGGCAAGCACATGCCCGTAAATAGATACGGTGGATGACATAATCATCTCCTTGGTCTGGGCGGTATGAAATCTTCATACAATGAACGTGTCCGGTATGAAGTCGTCATACCGGCGGATCTGTGGGGCCGACAAAAGACTCCTCTGCGATGCGCTGGGTGAGAAATTCGTGCCAGAGTGGTGATCAGAGTTTGTCTAAGTACGTTTGCACCAAAACCCGATACAGCGTGGACTGTCGGTTTGGCCGCAAAGTCAGCTCTCGCCGGGCGGCATAACGCTGGCAGCGGCAGAGCAGGCGATACCCTCGACTCGATTGGCCGGAGTGATAGTCCATGGCCAGTTGATAGATGGCGTTCAGTACGGCTCGTTTCATCTGTGCGTACTTCCTTTCCAAGATGATCATCTACCCTCGTTGTTATAAATTGTTATTACTCGCATGACGATGAAATCCCAGGATCTCCGTGATGTCTTCCGCGATGCGGTTCACGGCAGCGGTCGTGTCCGCTTGCCAGGCATCAAAGACGAGAGGCTTCACCACCTCCCATAGTTGCTGATTGAACGGAGACAGTTCCCCTTTGACGGGTTGACCGATGCGTTGCGCCCAGCGGAGTTGCAGGAAATAGGCGACGACTTCGTTGAGTGAATCTGACGTGGGGTCGATCAGTCGGGAATCCTTGTAGAATTGTGTGGCCAGCGTGGTGATGAGCCAGCGGACGCCGATAAACTCCTCGCACATTTTTTGCTCGACGCGCTCATCTTCCAAGACATTGGCGATCTCCCATGTGACCGGCGGGAGATAGAGCGGCGTGGTATAGCGGCGATGTCCGGCTTCATGGACCAGTAGGCCCTTGGTCAAGATGTACTGAGTTTTCGCCGGTACGGCGAAGAGCGTCGGGTTCACGATAATCGTGTGTGCAGCAAAGCTGCAAGAACCGCTATGACACTTCAGCGGATCAGGCTCAAGAATCACGTCAAAGGGATCGCGTCCCTGCATACCACGGCCGAAGGTGATGAGCTGGGCTCGCACATCCGGCCGTTCGTACCATACATCATCCATGGCTTCCTTTACGGATTAAGGTTTATCGGTCGCTTCATTGAAAGCAACCCTGGTTAGGGTGAGAACAACAAGTGCTGTTCTCCGGTCAGTCGTCTCCAGGTTCAGGCCTTACTCTCTGTGGGAGCAAAACGTGTGGAGTCGTGCGAACGGTTCAAATCCAAGCGGGGCTGAATATTCAGGGGGAACGGTATGGTGTGCATCATCCGGCGATTGACCGAATCATGCGGGCGATAGGTTCAATGCAGGGCCAAGAAATCATTATTGTTCCCTTAGCTCATTGTGTGATCGGTCGAATTCTTCGTCTTTGCGCAGGGACTCATTAATCGTGGTGTGATAACAGATGACAATCGTCAGTTATGTGTGTAATGACTATGCGATGGCTCTTGAATGCGATGGTCGAAGATGACCGTGATCCCAGAATAGCTGATTGAAAACACGAAAAACGCTAGGCGTATTTGCCGGACACGGCAAGAACGCCTAGCGTTATAAATCTGGTGGAGCTGGTATGCTCACTGCTATGAGTATTGAATCCCAGCACCAGCATGAAGAATCGATCACCCCCTTTGCCAGGACGGACTTCCGCCACCGACGGGATGTGTTTGGGATCAAGAAGAAAGATCGCCGGAACCATATGTATGTAATCGGGCAGACCGGCACCGGTAAATCGACCATGCTCTCCAATATGGTGATTGCGGATATTCAGCGCGGTGAAGGGGTGGCGCTGATTGATCCGCATGGGGACTTAGCTGAAAATATCCTCAACTTTGTGCCGGATGCACGGATGGAGGAGGTCATCGTTTTCAACCCTGGTGATATGCGCTACCCCATTGCCTTCAATCCCTTGGAGCAGGTTGATCCCGACAACCATTTTCTGGTCGTGTCCGGGTTAATCTCAGTTTTCCGCAAGATCTGGCCCGACGCCTGGGGGCCGAGGTTGGAGCACATCTTGCGCAATACGTTATTCGCACTGCTCACCTATGAGGGTAGCACCTTGCTCGATATCCCAAGACTCTTGACCGACAAGAAGTTCCGCACCGAAGTGCTCAAGAACGTAAAGGATCAGCACCTACGCGATTTCTGGTATCTGGAGTTCGAGCAGACGCCGCCGCAGTTTCGTACCACGACGATTGCGCCGATTCTGAATAAGACGAGTCAGTTTGTGGCCAGCCTGCCACTGCGCTATGTGGTGGGACAACGAGAGAGCGCCTTTGATCTGCGGAAGATCATGGACGAGGGGAAGATATTGATTGTAAATCTCTCGAAAGGCAAGATTGGTGAGGATAACTGCGCACTCTTGGGGGCGTTGCTCGTGAATAAGCTCATGCTGGCGGCCATGAGCCGGTCGGATCTGCCGGAAGAGCAGCGACGGCCGTTTTACCTCTACGTTGACGAGGTGCACAACTTTCTGACCCTGGCCTTTGCCGATATTTTGTCAGAATCACGAAAATACGGATTGAACCTGATCCTGGCGCACCAATATATCGATCAACTTGAGCCGGAGATCAGATCGGCGATTTTCGGCAACGTCGGAACAACGATATCATTTCGCGTCGGTGTCGATGATGCGGCAGTCATGGCTAACGAGTTCTACCCCATGTTCGAAAAAGGCGATCTGATCGGCCTTCCCAACCATCATATCTACCTCAAGATGATGATTGATGGCATGACGTGCAGACCGTTTAGCGCGATCACGTTGCCGCCGCCGGAGATCGGGCGGTCGTGTAAAGGAGAGATCATTGAGTTTTCACGGATGAAGTACGGCAGGCCGCGGCATGAGGCTGGACGGATAGCACCCCGATAACGATCTGGTGTATCAATACGATGCCACAACAATGGCCGGTGAGCATTATCACTCACCGCCCATTGTTGTGGCGCATGAATTCGGCTCTTCAGAGCACCATGAATAATTGTAGACGCTAACGGTACAGATGCTAGACCGACTATTTACTAAGAGTGAATACCAATGGTAAGCTCAGTTCAGCTTTTTTAAGCTAGA
>DASXVL010000109.1:0-3437 GCA_036504255.1 Armatimonadota bacterium
TCGGTATTCTGGTCGACGACTCCATTGTGGTGATCGAAAATATTCACCGCCACTTGCGCTTGGGCGAGCCACCGAAAGAAGCGGCGATTAACGGTCGGTCGGAAATCGGGATGGCGGCCATGACGATTACGCTGGTGGACATGGTGGTGTTCGTGCCCATCGCGTTTATGGGTGGCATCGTGGGGCAGTTCTTCCGCCAGTTCGGTCTCGTGGTGGCGGCGGCGACGCTGTTCTCGCTCTTTATTTCGTTCACGCTGACGCCGATGCTCTCGTCACGCTGGCTTAAGAGCCACGAACAAGAAGAAGCGGATGATGCGCGCGCGGCCGCCGATCCCGGTCCATATAAGCGTTTCACGAATGCCTGGGAACGTCAATACAGCCGCCTGGAAGGCCTGTATACGCAGATTCTTACCTGGTCATTGCATCATCACGCGGCAGTAATTTGTATGGGGCTCATGGTCTTGCTGGCGAGTGTGGGCTCGGCGATGAAGAAACCGACGTTAACGAACCCGAAGGCGGGCATCGCGTTGCTGCTGATCATCGGCGTCATGGGAATGATCGTGCTCATCGGCACGGCGTTGACGGCTTGGGCGCGCAAACGCTCTCCCGAGGTCGCGCCGGCCGGCGCTCCCTTGGGCGTCACCTTTCTCGCCTTGGCGCTCATCTGTCTTTTCGTGCCGACGCGTTTCGCCTTTGAGTTTTTCCCGCAGTCCGACCGGCGGCAGTTCAGTATTAAGATCGAGCAGGCGGTCGGCACGCCGTTGGACGTGACGGATGTCACCGCGAGTAAGATCGAACGCGACCTGCGTGATGGCAAGACCTTCCCCGGAGTGAAGACCGTCTCCACCCTGGTGGGGGGCACGAATGGGAGTCGTATGGGCGGCGGCGGCGGCACCGAGGCGGATACCGCCCAGGTCGACGTTGAACTGCTCGATCAACCGACGGGGTTCGCCGGGCTATTTGCTCCGAGCTATCCGGAGACCACCACCTTCGTCAAGCAGGCGAACGACATGTACGGCAAAGAGCCAGGAGTCAAAGTGACCGCCTCCATGGGGGGCAACAGCGGGCCGGGTGGCGCCCCGATTAGTATCGAGGTGAGCGGGCCGGATATCAAGCGCACGCAGGAAGTGGCGAACCAGATTGCCGATATTGTGCGCAAGACGGATGGCACGTTCAGTACCGACCTGTCCTGGCGCTCGGGCCGTCCGGAATTGCAGGCGCACATCGATCGCGACCGCGCCGCGCAGTATGGCTTAAGTGTGGCGCAAGTCGCGTCCGCGTTGCGCACCAGTATGGAAGGCGACATCTCCTCCAAATATCGCGAGGGCGGCAAAGAATATAATATCCGCGTTTCGCTGCCGGAGGACGAGCGTGATATCATCACGCAAGTGCCGACCATGGTGGTCGGCACGACCTCCGCCGGGCATCCCGTGTACCTGTACGAGGTCATGCGCCTGGAGCCGGCCGGCGGACCGACGAAGATCGACCGCACGAACCGCCAGCGTTCCGTGACCGTGAGCAGCCAATTGTACCCGACCGCTGACCTGGGCTCCGTGAAAGCGATTTTGGACCCGGAAATTGCCAAGGTGGATATCAGTGGGGTCACCGTGAATTGGGCTGGGCAGGCGCAAGAGATGAAGGAAAGTGGCGCGAGCATGGGCAATGCGCTGCTGCTCTCCGTCATTCTCGTCTTCATCCTGATGGCCGCGCTCTTTGAATCGCTGGTGGCCCCGTTCATTATTTGGCTGGCGGTGCCGCAGGCGATGGCCGGCGCGATCTTCGCGTTGACCATCACCCATAGCTCCCTGAGCATCATGTCCATGATCGGTATCATCATGCTGGTCGGACTGGTGACGAAGAACGCCATTTTGCTGGTGGACTATACCAATACCCTCCGCCACGAGCATGGCTTGAGCGTACGTGAAGCCCTGATGCGCGCGGGGCCCACCCGCTTGCGGCCGATTCTGATGACGACGATGGCCATGATCTTCGGCATGCTGCCCACCGCCCTCGCCGTCTCCAAGGGGTCGGAGATGCGCCAGCCCATGGCCACCGCGGTCATCGGCGGCTTGCTGCTCTCCATGTTCCTCACTCTGCTGATGGTACCGACGTTCTATGAGATCATCGACCATTTTGCCGACTGGTTTGGGCGGGTCAAGACGAAGCTGCTCACCCGTTCCGGCGTCTAATCGGCTCACCGGTGACATGCGCACAATGGGCGGGGAGAAATCCCTGCCCATTGTGGCGATAATTGGTCGGCGAAATTGACCCGTGCGGGCACGATATGCTATAATCGTTCCCGTTGCTGAGTCGCGGAGAGGTGGCCGAGTCCGGTTGAAGGCGCACGACTCGAAATCGTGTGACGGGTTAAACCGTCCGTGGGTTCGAATCCCACCCTCTCCGCCATACTTATTCCACACAGGTTGGCCCGTACTGCCCGGGAGTCACCTCTCCGCTGGGCGCGAATTCGAGGTAAACATCATGCCCGCTTCTATCCACGACCTACTTGAACTCGCTGTGAAACACCGCGCATCCGACGTGATCTTGAAAGCCAGTTCACCGCCCGCATTTCGTATCGACGGCCGGGTCAAAATTTCCAATGGGGCCGCGTTGAACCCTACGCTCATTTATGATTTCTGCCAGGAAGTCATTTTTGCTGCCGGGCGCGACCTGCTGCTCAACCAGGGTAGCGCCGATGCCTTGCAGGTTGAAGAGCAAAGTAAGCAACTGCTGGCGCAGTTAGAGCATGGCGAAGAGCTCGACCTCGATTTTACCGTGCCGGAACTCATGCGCGTGCGCGCCAACCTTTTCAAGCAGCGCCATAGCTACGGCGCGTCGTTGCGCATCATTCCGCTGCGCCCCTTCACGTTCGAAGAGCTGAACTTGCCGACGAATTTGCGCGATTTCGCGCGCTTGCCGCAAGGGCTGGTGCTGATCACCGGGCCGACCGGTTCCGGCAAATCCACCACGTTGGCGGCGGTGCTGCAGTATATTAATGAGACGCGTGAATCGAATATCATCACCATTGAAGATCCCATCGAATATATCTTTGCCGACAAGAAATCCGTCGTCCATCAGCGTGAAGTCGGGCAAGATACGAAATCTTTTGCGGCGGGCCTGCGCAGCGTGCTGCGCCAAACGCCCGACGTCATCATGATCGGGGAAATGCGCGACGCCGACACGATTTCCGTCGCGCTGAACGCCGCGGAGATGGGGCATCTGGTGATTTCCAGTTTGCACACCACCTCCGCTCCGGCAGCCATCGACCGCATTTTGCATGCCTTCCCGCCGCATGACCAACCCTTCATTCGCCTGCAACTGGCCGGTGTGCTGGGCGGCGTCGTTGCGCAGAAGCTCATCCCACGGGCGAACGGCGTGGGGCGTTTACCTGCGGTCGAAATTATGAGCAACTCTCCCACGGTGCGCAAGTACATCGA
>DASXVL010000110.1:0-5822 GCA_036504255.1 Armatimonadota bacterium
GTCCTCCAGGTAAGGGGACGGATCTTCCAGCAGCGCCTGCATGGTGGCGCGAATTTGCCGTTTATCGATCTTCCGCTGCGCGGCGGTGGCCAGGGTGCGCTTGGCCAGGTCCATGATGGGGCCGCGAGGGAGGCCTAACGCGGCGAGTTCTTTGGTGTTCATATTATCCTCGTTGATATTTTCGCCATTGTTGAGCGTAAAAAGTGGCGGAATTCGCCATATAAAAGAAAAGAGTCACCGCGGAGACAGAATCTTTAGATCTCTTGCCGTCTTGTTGCCTTTGGGCCGTTGCGCGCTCCGGCGCGGTCCTTACCCGATCGTCCTCAAAAACAACATATATATTATACTCACACTTGTCCAACATAGGCTGTCATTTGAATTCGATGACAGATTGGGGGGTGATTTCGTTGGTCGTGACGCTGTGCTCGTCGACCTAACCCCCCGGCCCCCTTCCCTAAGACCCCTCGCGGGACTCGGGGAGGGAAGGGGGAGTAGAGTGTCTGCATGCACAAAGCGCTTGGTATTTTGGATAGCTCTGTATTATACTACAAACTGGAGTTTGTGTAAAGGGGGTACGCCAATTGTTGGGTGCGACTAACGTGGCCGCAGCACGACCAGATGTTGTCCGGGCGTCTGTTCGGTGACGGTAAGGTTGACCGGTAGAAGTTGTTCTACCAGCCAGATGACGGTGCGCAGGTGTTCGGTGCAGGTGGGGGTGGTCCAGCGGCTTTCGGCGTTGGCGAGGGCCAGGGGGAGGACGAGTTGATCGGCCAGGTGTTCGTCGCAGGTGGCGCCGGTTTGCCACCAGGCGTGGAAATCGCGGCAGGCTTCTTCGGCGACGCGCTCCATGGGTTTGCCGCGCTCGCCCAACGCGGAAAAGCCCGCGTGGCCGTTGTCGCATTCCACGGCGAGGAGCACGGCGGCGCCGGGGCCGTTGGAGGGTTTCTCGCGCTGCTCCACCGTCAAATCCCGTCCCAGGCCTATCTTGTTGATCTCGCTGGTGACGGTCGCCGCGCCGCGCTCGGCTACGTGCGACGGCAAGCCGGAAGTGGTGATGATCGCCGTGATCTTTCGCAACTTGCCGCGTTCGGTGAGATCGAGCGGGCGGAGGCCCGCAGTGGGCATGATGTCGAGCAGCACATCACCACCGCCGCGGGGGAAGAAGCCGGCGCGCGGGCAGCTCATTTGCGCCTCGACGCCCAGACGGCGGAGTGCCGGGAGATAGACGGTTTCCAGGTAATCGCTGCTCGGCGCATGGTTGACATGCGTGCCACCGATGAGCAGGACGTGCGACGGCTGGTCGCGCAGCGCCAACGGAAGGAGGGCCGTTTGGATCACCAGGGCGATCGCCCCGGCAGTGCCGATATCGCGGCGATAATTCCCGGCAGCGACGGGAGCTTGCGGGGTGAACAACAGGCGCGTTGACCCGACCGCGGCGCCTTCCAACCGCGCCGCGCAGAGATCGCCGGTGATATGCACGGCGGTCAGGTGCTGTGGCTGCAGCCCCGGTTTGGCGCGCTTGGCGCGGATTTGCGTGATCTCGATTGCTTTGCCGGTAATGGCCGACAGCGAAAGCGCGGTGCGGATGATTTGGCCGCCGCCTTCGCCGTAGGAGCCGTCGATGTGGGTGAGTTCGGTCATGGTATGTACTTTATCGAATTTGCAATCCCTTTTGGTAAATGTGGGGGGGTGAGAAGAAAATAGGACGGATTGGACGGATAGGACGGATATTCATCAGTCTTATCCGTCCTATCTGTCTTATCAGGGGGGAACGCGCCTTCCCCCTCGCGTGGGCTCGGGGGATGGGCGCTACTACGAACTTGTTATAGGTAGCCGAGCAGGTGTTTGTTCACCAGGCGGTCGAGGGTCATGGCGCGCGGGTGTTGGGCGGCGCTCAGGGCGGGAGCGTCGACTTTGTCGGCGTGCAGGGCTTTGAGGAAGCCGGGGAAGTCTTGCATAGGATCGACGGAGACGCCGTAGCCGCGGGAGTCGGTGTCGGCGAGTAGCTCTTGCACTTCGGGGATGGCCAGGAAGGAGTGGGCTTTATCCATCATCATGCCGGCGGCTTCCAGGTTGCCGAGGACGAATTCCTCGCGGGCGTCGTCGTTGGCTTCGGTGCGGAAGGGATGGCAGTCGAATTCGAGGATGCAATCCTTACCGTGCTTGGCCACGGCCAGGGCGATGTAGAAGCTCTCTTTTAAGCCGCTATTGCCGCCGAGGAACGGGTGGTCCATATCGTAGCGCAGCGGCGTCTGACCGCCCAGGTGGAGGAAGGCGAGTTTGCCGGCGGCGATGAGTTGGCCGATGGCGTGGTAGGCGTTGAGGCCGGCCATGCCTTCATGCTGCAGCAACTCGGGGTTCACGGCGACCAACTGTTGATCTTCCGTAGGCAGCAGACCGATGATGCCCAGGGCGGTGCCGACGGTGGAGATGAAGATGTCGCCGCGCGGCTCGTTGGGCTTGGGCTCCAGGCTGATGCGGATGTTATAGCCCTGTTGGCGGATATAGGCGCAGGCGATTTGCAGGGCGTCGGCGATGCGCTGGTAGGCGGCGGTGGAGTCGATGAGCGCGTCCACCTCGGCGCCGTCGCGTCCGAGCCAGAGGGTGACCCAACTGGCGCCGAAATCGTTGGCGACATCCAGCGCGTAGAGCACCTTGCGCAGGGAGGCGTTGCGCACACGGGCATCATTGTTCGTCAGCGACCCGGCGCGCACCAGCGGGTGGTGGAAGAGGCAGGGGGTGTACATCCACACGTTGACCCCGGCGGCTTGCAGCGCGTTTTTCAGCACGTCTTTGCGCGCGTTCAACGCTCCTTCGTCGGGTGTCACCCACGGGTCGAGCCCCACGTCGATGTCGTGCAGCGAGATGCGCGGCACGTTCAAGCGTCCGAGCAGGGCGATGCAATCTTCTGGGCTCAGCTTCGCGCGGGTGGGCGCGCCGAAGGGGTCGGAGCCGGCGTTGAGCAAGTCCCAGATCCCGAAAGAGCTGCGGGCAATGACCTTGTCGATCATGTCGGTGCGGTATGGAGCCATATGATCCCCTTTCATAAACCTGTAATCGTTCGGTAAAGGGCTGCTGCCACGGTTTGGCCGAGGTCGTAGCAGCGGGTCAGGTCTTCGGGGGTGGGGACGTATTTGAGCTTCAGGGGCTCCGCGACGATCTCCACTTTCATGGCGGTGAGGATTTCCTGGATTTGTCCGACGGCTTCGCCGCCCCAGCCGAAGGAGCCGAAGGCGGCGCCGAGCAGGTTGCGCGGGCGGAGGCCTTTGAGATAGGTGAGCACGTCGGCGATGGTGGGGAAGAGGTTGTTGTTCAACGTGGGCGAGCCGACGAGCAGGGCGCCGGCGTCGAGGATTTCGTGGGCGATGTCGCTGCGGTTCGCGGATTTCAGCGACAGCAGGCGCGGGGTTGCTCCACCGGCCTGCAATCCGTCGGCAATGGCGCGGGCCATCATCTCGGTGCTGCCCCACATGGTGTCATAGACGATGACGGCTTTCTTCGTCGGCTTTTGCTCCGCCCATTCACCGTAGAGGCGCAGGATGCGCGCGAGATCGCCGCGCCACAGCGGGCCGTGATCGGGCGCGATGAGTTGCAGCGGAAGCTGCATCCCGCCGACCTTTTCGAGCAACTTGGTGATCAGCGCGGAATAGGGCAGCAGGATGTTGGCGAAGTAGCGACCGGCTTCCTCTTCCAGGATTTGCGGGTCAATTTCGTCATCGAAGCGCTCGGCGGTGGCCAGGTGCATGCCGAAGGCGTCGCTGGAGAAGAGCACGCCGTCTTCGTGGAGGAAGGTGAACATGCTGTCCGGCCAATGGAGCATGCGCGTCTCCACGAAGGAGAGGTGTAGATTGCCCAGGTCGAGTGCTTCGCCATCCTTCACCGCCACAATCTCGCGATCCAGATGGAAATGGTTGGCCAGCGCGGTGACGCCATTGGGAGAGGCGAAGACCGTGTCCGGCTTAATCGCCGCGATGACATCCGGCAGGCAACCCGAGTGATCCATCTCCGCATGATTGGAAATCAGGTAGTCGATGCGCGCCGGGTCGATGACGGAGGCGATGCGCGCGAGCATCTCGTCCTTGAACGGCGCCTTCACCGTATCGATCAGCGTGACGCGGTCGGCCATAATCAGGAAAGCGTTATAGGTGGAACCGCGCGGGGTGGCATAGCCATGGAAATCACGCAGGTTCCAGTCGATGGCGCCGACCCAGTAGACGTGCTCGCTGATGGGCAGGGCTTGAAATGTGGCGGTCATGGCAAAAACCTCGGTGCACACGGTAGCATGCCGTGAATTGGACGTCAATACGCTGGGAGCGCCGGCAGCGGATAGGACGGATCAGACGGATCAGACGGATCAGACGGATGGGACGGATTTTTATGATAGTTCGGGGACATGCCAGAAATTTTTCGGGCATGTCCCCGCAGTACGGTCAGGCTTGCTGTGCGCCGGCGGGCGGGGGTGGGATGAAGACGCGAGTGGCTAGTTCGCGGTCGATGAGGAAGAGGCCCTGGCCGTCGCCGGCCAGTTTGAGTTGTTTCACCACGGAACTGGTATTTTTCTCCTCTTCCACCTGTTCGTCGACGAACCAATTCAAGAAGCTGTTGGCCGCGAAGTCTCGCTCCTCCAGCGCGAGGCTGACGAGGTCGTTGATCATCGCGGTGACTTTCTGTTCATGCTTATAGGCGTCTTCGAACGGCTCACCGGGCGATGACCAGTTCGTCGGGGGGCCGTCGATCGCTTTCAACACTACCCGGCCACCACGCTCGATGAGGAAGGTGTAGAACTTCATGGCATGCACCGTCTCCTCTTGCGCCTGGACGCGCATCCAGTTGGCAAAACCGGCCAGGTCAATTGACTCATAATAGGCGGACATCGACAGGTACAGATACGCCGAATATGTTTCGGCATTGATCTGCTTGTTGATCGCCGCTTCCATTTTTTGACTGATCATCGTGCGCTCTCCTTTTTTCCATGGTATCGGTCAATTTACCGGGGCAATCGCGTGTTGGCAATTTCCTTGCTTGTCGTACAAACAAGCACCTGTTACTCGAGTTTGCCCGCAGGAACGACTACTCACACCGCGTGTTGTGCGAATAGGCCAACAAGCGTTGTTTACCAATTCTCACAAAGAATTTCAAAGTGCGCCTGCGGGTGATTGCACGCCGGGCAGGTTTTCGCCGCGGACGCGCCCTCATGCACGTATCCGCAGTTGCGGCAGCGCCAGCGGGTCTTCGTTTCCTTCTGGAATACCGTACCGGCTTCCACATTTGCCAGGAAGCCCAGGTAGCGACGCTCGTGTTGCTTCTCGGCCGTGGCGATGGCGGTGAAGATCGCCCCGATGGCGGTAAAGCCTTCCTCACGCGCGATCTTCGCGAAGTCGGGGTACATCTCATTCCACTCCTCATGTTCGCCGCCCGCAGAGGCGCGCAGGTTCTCCGCGGTGGTGCCGATGGCGCCCGCCGGGAAGGACGCCTCGACCTTCACCAGGCCGCCTTCGAGTAACTTGAAGAGCCGCTTGGCATGCTCTTTCTCCTGATTGGCGGTCTCATCGAAGGCGTCGGCTATTTGCATAAAGCCTTCCTCGCGCGCCTTGCTGGCGAAGAAGTTATAGCGGTTCCGCGCCTGCGACTCACCGGCAAAGGCGGTGAGGATGTTTTGTTCGGTCCGCGTGCCGCGGAGACTCAGGGTACTGGTGGTCATGGTCATGCTCCTTCGAGATGGGGTGACGCCGGCGATCCTGGCGGCGAGTCGTCTACTTTATATTGATTCTAAATTCCCCCTATAGCGTGCCATCCCTGCTCAGGTGGCAAAAATATGCGCT
>DASXVL010000111.1:0-7163 GCA_036504255.1 Armatimonadota bacterium
CCGCCCGCGACGCGAGATACGGATCATTACGATAACGTTTTGCCGATTTGCGCCAGCTCTTCGGGGGAGAGCCGGGCGGCGAAGTCGCGATCACTTTCCGCCAGCACGGCTTGCACTTGCGCGGCGTCACCGGCGGCTTCGCGGATCGCTACCACTTCGTCGGGCATCAGGTCAATCTTCCCTTTATCACTGCGCACGATTGAGCAGATGCCGGTTTCCGGGCAGAGTTCGAACGCTAATTTCTCGGTCATGGTATTCTCCTTCAGCAGCCTGTGTGGTCTTTTCGTGCCTGTTCACGCGCAACCAGATCAGCGAGTGACACCTCGCGCAAGCGCTGTGCTAATCCTTCCTGAATGTCCTGCAGCACCGTATGCACGACGCAGCGCGCGGACCGGTTGCAGAAGCCGGGGTCGCCGATACAGGCATTCACCCGGACGGCGTCAGGATTCATCGCTTGCACGATATCCAACAGCGTGATCTTCCGTGGGTCGCGCAGTAACCGCACCCCACCCTGCTTCCCGCGCGTACTGGCGATGAAGCCGTCTTCCAGGAGTCGGCGTAAGATCCGCCGCAGGAAGCGATACGGGATCTCCATCTCTTCCGCTAATACGGTGGTAGAGACGATGGCTCCCTCTCCCTGCATCCCGAGGCGCAGCAGGGCGCGTATCGCATAATCCGCCTCTCGTGAAATCACCCGTTCTCCTTGATTGGCGCCAACCCGCTATATGATACTTACATAGTATCATATAGCGAGCTACTTGGCAAGCGGTCATGGAGATGGTTGTTATAGTTTTCTTACACGGTCATGCCTGTCCGTCTCCTTATCCGGATGCATACGGTTCTCGTGCGGCTTGTCGCCTATGTATTCCAAGTACCCGGTAAGAAAGTCAGGGGATGTGCGCAGGGAATGACAATGCGCGGATGCAGTCCGGAGCGTGAGGGTGCCGCGAGGACGATCTCCCCTTCCAGATTGAAGAGAAAAGGAGGTTTTCGAACAGGCGAAGTGTCACAGGCAAAGCGTCCGACGCATCATTTGGCAAAGCTAAGACATGAGCGTCATGCTTCAGCGTTTGTCTCAATGCTGACTCATGGTACAGTTCTTTCGCCGATGCAGGCTGTCACGGTATCTGTCACAATGACGAAAGGAGAAGCGCATGGCAGGTGAGCAGAAACGTTTACAAATTGCATTGGTGAACGCATTAGACCCGCAGAATCGCCGCGCGTGGTCGGGCACTCTGTACTTTGTCATGCAGGCACTGCAGCAACATTGCGGCGATGTGACCCCGTTGGGCCCTGCCCCGTATAAGCCGCTGTGGGCGCGCATGGGGAATCAGGTATCACGGCGACTGCTGCATAAAACCTATGATTATCTGATCAGCCCGCAGGCGGCCAGGCACTATGCCCGTATCTTCGAGCAACGGTTGCGCGAGGGACAGTTCGATCTGGTTGTTGCCGTGGATGCGGACGTGGAAATCTCGATGATGCGGACAGATCTGCCCATCGCCTATCTGAACGATACCACCTATTTCACCATCGTGGATTACTACCCGCAGTTTAAAAATCTCCTGCGTGTCTCGGAACGCCATCTCAAGCGCATCGCCCACTTAGCAATCGCAAAACCGCAGCTCTTTCTGTATTCCTCGGATTGGGCAGCGCGTTCGGCCATCGAAGACTTCGGCATCGATCCGGCGCGCGTGCATACCATTCTCTTCGGCGCGAATCTGGATACCGTTCCGGATGCGGCGCAGGCGCTACGCCACCAGCCGGGGGAGATTTGCCGGCTGCTGTTCATCGGCAGGTACTGGGAACGCAAGGGGGGTGACATCGCGCTGGAAACTTTGCTCGTGTTGGAACGCCTGGGGGTGCCGGCGCAGTTGACGCTGGTGGGCTGCATTCCGCCGGCGGGGATTGCGCATCCGCATCTCCAGGTCATCCCGAATATCGATAAGCGCGATCCCGCACAGCGGGCGCAGATGGAGGCGTTGTTCCAACAGAGTCACTTCTTCGTGCTGCCGACGCGCGCGGATTGCACGCCGATGGTGTTCTGCGAGGCGAATGCGAATGGTTTGCCGGTTATCACCACCGATACCGGCGGGGTGACGAGCGTCATCCGGGATGGGGATAATGGGAGAGTGCTGCCCTTTGAAGCACGGGGGCGCGCGTATGCCGAAGCGATCGCCGAGATTTATCGCGATGAGAACCGTTACCGGGCGATGGTCCGGAACAGCCGGCGTGCGTATGACGAGCGCCTGAACTGGGACGCCTGGGGCGCCGCGGTGCGACCGTTGCTGGAGCGATTGGTGGCGGAACACACCCTGCCGGTCGCATCGTAAGAGTGCATGGCGTTCAGCGCGTCGACTTCTTCACCGCCAGCATGATCGTCAGTGAACTGCCGGCGGGGACGGTCACGGTGGGCGCCTGTCCGGCAGCAAGGGCGAACTCGGGCGCCGGGAGGATTTTCGCCGTGAGGGGCGCGCTGGTCGGGTTATGCACTTCCACTGTCAGCGTATCCGGATGGTAATCGATCACATCAGCGATCAATGCCGGCGTGGTGAATGCCAGCGGCGCGCCGAGAAACAGTTGGCGCGGGCGGTTCAACTCGACGCACAGGTAGCCTTTCCCCTCAAACACGGTGAAACGGCGCACCTCGCGCGTTTCCAAATCGAGCAAGATGCCGGGCAGATTCCCGGCGAATCCTTCCACTACGATGGGCAGCGGCGCGGGCAGTTCCGCCTTGTCGAAGCTCACCAGGACCGAGCCCTTGTCGGCACTGAGGCATAATTCGTACTGTTGCGAACGCACACTACCGCGCTGGGGGCGCACCACATAACTCGGCGCCTGGCCATCCAGACCGAACGCGCGCCGTGCCATCTCGAAACCGTTGTTGCCTGCCGTGAAAGGCGCCAGCGAGATCATTGCCAGGGTGCGGTAGCAGATCTCCTGCCCCTTTTTGATCTCGGGGGAGGCCAGCGGCACGCCCAAGGTGACGCTGACGCCGGTATCAGTCATGGCAGACCAGGTGGTGCGCAGGTTCTTACTCAGGGCGAACATGCCCGGCGCGCCCAGGATGCGCGGGTAGCGGGCGATGTAGTCGCCGGGACGCAGCATGACGTTCGGGCCGTAGCCATTCGCCATGCCCGCGGTGAGGTCGCGGACGATCTGCCGTCCATCGCCGTTGGGAAAGCTGGCATAGCAGAGGGAGCCCGGCGTGGCCTTCTCACTCTGGCGGAATTCCAGGCAGTTGACCAATAGCGTCTGGTTGGTGAAATCAGCCTGAGCCTGCGCCTGCCCGTCGATGAGCAGGAAACCATCCCCATCGGTATACTGGCGATAATTGGTGGTGAGCAGCCGCTGGCGGAGGAAGGTTGCCGGGCGCACCGGCGCGGTGGGCTTGCAATCGCCCCACAGGCCATCGCGGTCATAGACCTGATCCGTCACCTGCTCCATCACCGTGCAATCGCGCGAGGCGAAGAGCAGGCGCCGGGTGGCCCCCAGGCGATATACGTTCCCTTCGCTATCCGTCGCTTTGCCGACTGGCTGCATGCCGAAGGCGGCCAGCCCGCCCTGCCCCGAGCCAGTGCCATCCCACAATGGCGGAAAGTATTTGTCCAGCTTGGAGATATTCACCGACGCTTGCCAACTGGGCGGCCAGAGCTTATACCCCATGGTGCCGTCGCCAAGCCAATTCTGCCGGTCGCTGCAAGAGAAGGCGACGTGAATCATCGTATGCGATTTCAGTTGCGAGGCGATCATCTCCCCTCCGGCGGCATCACGGACATGGAGGGTGAACTGGTGCTGCGGACCTTGCAGGCCGCTGAAGATCTGCTCGACGCGGTCGGTGTTCGGACGGAAGAAGCGATAGGGCTTCCGTCCGTCCAGCACCTCGAGCGCGGTAATCTTCGCCGTGCCGCTGACGCGCGCCCGCGCCATCCAACGGTCGGTGCCCGGCGCGTCGGGGCGCCAGGAGTTCATATTGAGTTCGCTCCAATCCTCCAGAATCGGCCCATTGGAAAGGTAGTAATTGTGCGGATTCGCGAAGTAACTATTGGCCCATTCGCGGTCGAGTTGTTTCCGCAGATCCTCCATGCTGTGCGCCCACACGCAGGTCTGCAGGCCGACATGGGCGGCTATCGCCACCTGGCTCGCGTTATTGATGAAGTGTATCGCGCAGGGAATGGGATATTGCGTGTTCTCCTCCAACAACAGGTATTGCGGGTAGGCATCGTCCGTCAACTGATCGACCTGATAGGTCTTCACGGCGATCCCGCCATAATGGCGTAGGTCGAGAACGCGATTCGGATTGCTTGCTAAGGAATGCAGCATGACCATGCGATAACCGGTATGGGCATCCCATTTATAGGTATCGAAGATACGGGTTTTATCCGGGGTGAACAGATCCGCGGCCAGCTCGGGCTTCGGCCAGGCGAAGGTTCCGTACAGGATATAATGGTTACCGGGTAAGTCGAGGTATTGCAGTCCGGGCAGCACGACCAGCTTATCCGTCGAGGCGGCAGCGCAATCCGCGGAGAGTTTCGCCCACTTCTCGGCGGTCATTTTGTCCAGTGGATCGGTGAAGATGAGGAAATCCTGCCCGGCGTTCGCGGCGGCGGCCGCATAATCGGCGACACTGCTCTCGCCTCCGCCATAGGGAGATACCGCGCCGAGTAAGCCGCGGTAGGTTTTGCGGTCCGCCGGCGGCGTAGGGAAAACGGCCGTCTTCCAATCCAGCGGTTCCGGTGGCGCCGGCTTCTCCGTCACGCGCGGGGGCTCCTGGTACCCGCCCAGCGTCGCGGATTGCACCGACGGTTCCGCCAGCCAGTTGAGGGTATTGACCGCCAGGCGGGCGAAGTCGCTCGGTTTGTCCCCGATGCCTTTGTTCCAGGTGACGCCCTGCCATGCGGGATGCAAGCCGCCGACAAAATGCACGGTGGGCGCCATGGGCAGCAGCGCCAGCCGCCCGGGACCCGCTTCGCGGATGCCCATGATGGGCGGCGCACTGGGGAAGGTATCACGGGGCTGATCCTGGTAGGGCTTGCCACCCACGGTGGAGGCGGATTTTTCGCCGCGCAGCACTACCGTCCACGGCGGGCTGAACTTCACCGGCGCAGTCATGCGTGCGCCGGGGCCGAACGATTGCGCGGGGTACCAGAGCCCGCGCACGCCCTGGGTGACCGACGATGGCGTGATATTGGTGGTATAGGCGAAGGGCCACGGGTAATTCGGCGCCAGCGTTTCGCTGGCCTTGTCGACAAGCTGTTCATCGAACATCTCGGCGCCCCCCCACTGGGCAAGGAATTTATTGGCGGTGATGACGTCGGTACCGAAATAGCCCAGCGCGGGGAGAAAGAAGATACCGCCCCCCTGCTCGACGAACCAGCGCAAATCATCCGCCAGGCGCTGGGTGTACTTGTCGTAGTTGCCCTGCCCATCGGTCGGCAGTGGCGTGAGCATGACCACGACGTTATACTGCGCCAGTTCGTCCCGGAAGGTGTAGGTGCCCATGCCGCGTTGGTCGAAGGGATGCGCGTCCAGCGCATATCCGGCGTTGCGCAGTTCATCAGCCACCGTCAATTCTTTCACTCCGTTGCCGAGAAAATAGCCGGCCAGGAAGAGCACCGCCGGCTTCTTCGGGGGATCGGGAGGAATCAAGCGCATGCCGGCCAGCGAGAAGGGACCGGCGCCCGCCGTGCATTTCAGCGCCACCAGTTTGACCTGGATAATCTTCGTCACGTCCAGCGTTTCCCGTCCCTCTCCCCGCCCGGACTCTTCGCGATTCCAATCATGGGTCAGGTCGATGACGACCGCTTTCCACTCCTTGCCGGACAGATCAACATCCCAGCCTCGGAAGCCGTTTTGCGAATAGACGTAACAGCGCACCTGGTCGCGCGTCCCATTACCCTTCACCCAGAACGCCAGCTTGACGCCGGAGCGCACCGGAGAGGGCAGCGTCATGTTCCAATGGGCCTCATCCCACTGTTTGGCATAGGTGAAGACGCGACAAGCACCGCCCTGTGGTCCACTCGTCAGTTCCACCGTATTGGACATCGCACCCGTCGATGAAAACGACGGCCAGCTTTTTCCCGCCTCCAGCGGATCAATGGCCAGATCAACTGCCTGGAGTGCCAGCCCACAACAGAGGGTCAGCAAACAAACGACGAGGCGGGGAAACAACGCAAGTGTGGACATAACGTCAAGCCTCCGAAATACTACTACGACAATGGTGAGATGGTATGGCGCCGCTCGATCCCGAGCAACCCGGTCTCATTTGGCTGCAATTCTACTCGTGCATTTGAACGGCCCGCGAGTTAACGATACTTATACCTCGTTGAATTACGCTATGCAAGAAGCAAGGCTTGTTAAACAAGTTTAAAAGTGGTGATAATGCATGGATCATTCATATATTCCGGCAGCGCACAATCACTACAATGCCCGGTGATACAGGTTACCAGAAGGTGTATTTCAATAGTCCGAAGTATAAAATAGCTGGACTTCTGAATTTATACGAAAGAATCTCCGGCAATATTTTTTCTGCTGAAAGGCGCTCTGCAACTCTCTGTGCGAATCACCTCCAGTGCTGATCCCTGGTATGACTACGCTGTGTCCGTGCTTACGCGGCGTCTGGCGAAGCTGGGTATCGAAGTGCTGGGGGATGCTCCGGCTCCGGACGGCTCATCGATGTTGGACATTGCGGTGGGCGATCTGGCGGAGAATCGCGGGCGCATTACCGCGGAAGGACCGACCGGGGCGCTCTATGGTGTGATCGAGTTCTGCGAACGGTGTGAGACGCAGGGGCGGCTGCCCTGCACCTCTTACGGGCGGCGGGCCTTGCCCTCGAATTCTGTACCTTCCCGGGCCAGTCCCCGTTTTTCGCGAGCGGTTCACCAGGAGGTTCGCCCTCCACTTTTTGCGCATCCTGGCATAGTGCTTCCAGGCGGAGCGCGGCGGGCGCCGGCTTCCATACAGAGCTATCATTCCTACCGGTGAATGCGATATACTGCTTATGCTTGATCGCTGGTTGGCTAAGTGAAAGTTATGGATACGCACGTTGCTCTGCCACAGGGACGCTTGCAGCATTGGCCCTGGTCCATCCGGGTGGGGTTGACGCTCGTCCTGGTGATGGCGGCGGGGGCCATCAGTGCGCTGGCCTTCCCGCCGCATGAGTG
>DASXVL010000112.1:0-6329 GCA_036504255.1 Armatimonadota bacterium
CTCATCGGCGTAGAATTCACCGAACGCGATATCGCCGCGCTGGTTATTGCCGGGTTTGCGCAACAACGTATCCTTGCCGCCTATACCTTGAATAACCCCTGTGTCATCCGCTTCGAGCCACCGTTAGTGGTCACGCGTGAACAAATTGCTCGTGTACTCGCCGCGTTCGACGACGCGGTCTCCGGTGTGATGGAACTGCTGGGATAACACGAAAGCCCTCCTCCTCCGGCCCCCTTCTCCCACGCCGGGTACCGGGGCCTGGAGGAGAGGACTGACTAAATGCCCCGCATTTTTCGCCTCCCGCCGCAGTCTTTGGCGTATCCCGCGCACAGTGTCCCCTGCTCTGCATACAAATCTGTCACCACCAGTCACCGCTGCCGCGTACAATACAGGCAACATCGCTAGCTGATGAGCAAGAAAGAGGCGTCTGGTGGACGGCATAAGCAATCGCTCGTGCGCCGGGTGTCGTGACGACGCATGGTACACTTTGATCCTGATGTGGATTATTACGAAATTCTCCAGGTGCACCCGAACGCGCATCATGAGGTGATCAAACGTGCCTTCCGCACCATCGTGGGCATGCTGCAAGCCCACCCGGACCTGGGCGGAACGCACGAGGACGCGCTACGCGTCAACGAGGCCTATCAAGTCCTCTCGCATCCGGAAACCCGGCAAGCGTACGACACGGCACGCGAGCGCAAACGCTCGCCACAGCTGAACCGTGTCACCCGCGTGGCGGCGACACACGCGTACGCCGCCCACCGCTCCCATCATAACACCACGCATATTCCCTCCACACCGTCGACCCATCTGGAGACAAGCGCCCAGCAGATGCCCGGCACCCAAACGGTCTACTGCCCAGGCTGCGGCGCACGCAACCGCCTGCCGTTACCGACCAAATTGCATCTCGCCGTATGCGGCAAATGCCATGCCCCACTCTTCAGCGCCCCACGCGAGACGCATACGCCCCCCGTGTTGCCGGCCGTCGGCACACTCAAACTCACGGCGACGCTCACGCAACGGCTACTCGCCGAGGGCGAAGTCTGCCTGCAACGTGCCTTACTCCCGGCCGACCGTCGTCTCACCTGCTTACGCTGTCACTACGAGTGGTTGGAGCGCGATGGCGAAGCACCCCCGCACCAGTGCCCGCACTGCCACAGCGCACACTGGAGCGAAATCCGCCTCTTCCGTTGCCTGCACTGCGCGCATCAATTTGTCACCCGCGACCTGACGACCTGGCCGTACGGACTCTTCACTGAATGCCCTGCGTGTCACCGGCGGAACTGGCATCCCGGCTGCGAGCGCCACCCGCTCCGCTGGGTGCTCAACAAATTGACCGGCTAGCGCCGACCAAAAACCTACGGCGAGCGCAAACACGCCCGCCGTACGAAAAAACCATGGGTTGACTGACTACTCCATGACGATCATCGCCTTCATCACCCCATCCTGATAATGACGCACCAGATCCATGCCCTCGGCGAGCCGCGCCAGCGGGAAGCGATGCGTAATAATCTTGCCGGGATCGAGCATCCCCTGCGCCATCAGGCGGATGCAGGGCTCCAACTCGAAATTCGCGCGGCGGGACATGATGATGTTCAACTCCTTGCGGCGCAGCGGATGCGCCCACAGCGCAATGCGATCGACGGCCGGGATGCCGATGATCACCGCCGTGCCCCCGGAGCGTACCAGCAAGGTGGCGTCGTCCACCGCATCCTGCACGCCCGCCGCCTCGAAGGTGATATCAAATTCACCCGTGGCGCGCAGCGTGTCCAGCGCGCCCTCGGCGGTGGGGTCAACCACCAGGTCAGCGTCCAGCGTGGCGGCCATGGCGCGGCGGGCCGGATGCGGGTCCGTCATGGCGATGAAACTGGCGCCCGCGACGCGCGCGGCCATGGCGGTGAGTACGCCGACCGGGCCACAGCCCATGATCGCCACGCGGTCGCCGGGGCGGAGGCGCGCCATGTTCACCGCGTGCAGCCCGACGGCCATCGGCTCCAACGCCGCCGCCGCCTCGAAGGTCACGCTGTCCGGAATCGGCACGCACTGGTGCGCGGCCAACACATGATACTCTTCATACACCCCCGGCACCGGCGGCGAGCCGAGGAAACGCACGGCAGGACAGCAGTTCGGCCGTCCGGTGAGACACATCGCGCAGTGTCCGCAAGAGAGCGCGGGCTCCAGCGCGACGCGTTGTCCCTCCGCCAGGCCGCGCACGCCCGCGCCGAGCGCCACTACCTCGCCGGCCGGTTCGTGCCCAAGCACAAACGGCAGCGGGGCCACGGCATCGCCGATGCGCCCATCGGCGTAGTAATGGACATCGCTGCCACAAATGCCCACCGCGCGTAAGCGCACCAGCACCTGGCCCGGTCCCGGCGTCGGCACCGGCGCGTCAATTAGGGCAATCTGGCCCACCGCCGCCAGCACGGCGGAACGCATGGTCGTCGGAATCGTGAAGGTCGAGGACGTCGTCTGTTGTGTAACCATAACTCATATCTTTCGTGACGGGGCGGGGACTTCCTGCCGCCGGCTCACGCTGGGGGCATCGTCTCTAAAATTGTCTAAACAGCATCTGGCCAGAGTTCGCGCCGAGATTTCTCCGCCTGCTCGTGGCGAATTTCCGCCAGTGTATGAGGACATACATACCAGGAAATTCGCCACGAGCAGGAGGGGAAAGATCAAGTGAGATCGGTCAGAGGCTGTTTAGACAGTTTCTGTGATCCACCTGCCATATGCTATACTCTAACCATGACAGAAACTGCACAAATGCGTGGGCGCGTGGTGTGCGCCATGTCCGGCGGCGTGGATAGTTCCGTGGCCGCCGCTTTGCTGCAACGGCAAGGGTATGAGGTCATCGGCGTCACCATGCAGATCTGGCCCGACCAATCCGACAGCGAGCGCGCCTGCTGTTCGCTCTCAGCAGTCAACGACGCGCGCCGCGTGGCGAGCAGTCTGGGCATCCCCCATTATGTCTTGAACATGCAGGACGAGTTCCGCGCCGCGGTGATTGACGATTTCATCCGCGAGTACCGCGCCGGGCGCACGCCCAACCCCTGCATCCAATGCAACCGTTATATCAAATTCGCACTGTTGCTCGACCGCGCGCGGGAGTTGGGGGCGGAATATCTCTCCACCGGGCACTACGCGCGCATCGTCTTCCATGAGGACGTGCAGCGCTGGAGCGTGCACCGTGGTTTCGACCCACGCAAGGACCAGTCGTACGCGCTCTACAGTCTGACGCAGGAGCAATTAGCGCACACGCTGCTGCCACTCGGTGAGATGGAAAAGACGCAGACGCGGGAGATCGCGCGTGAACTCGGGCTGCGCGTCGCCAGCAAACCCGACAGCCAGGAGATCTGCTTCGTGCCAGACAATGACTACGGGCGTTTTCTGCGCGAGGCCGCGCCCGAGATCGCCCAACCCGGACGCATCGTCGCGCAGGACGGCACGACCATTGGCCGCCATGAGGGAATCGCGTTCTATACCATCGGCCAGCGCCGCCGGCTGGATATCACCGTACGCGAACCGCGCTACGTCACCGCGCTCGACGCCGCCACCAACACCGTGGTGGTCGGTCTGCCGGACGATCTGCTGCGCCACACCGTACGCGCCACCGACATCACCTTCGGCAAGTGGACGCCCGAGCTGCTCGCCACGCCGCGCCCGGTCACCGCCACCCTGCGCTACAAAATGACCGCGCAGCCCGCCACCGCCGCCTACGCCGACGGCCAACTCCTCGTCACCTTCACCACCCCGCAACGCGCCATCACCCCCGGCCAAATGCTCGTATGCTACGACAGCGATGACATTGTCTGCGGCGGAGTGATTATCGGTGCGGGGTAGCGCATTATTTTGCCGGCGTTTCCGTGCGATCTACCGTGGGTGTCATCAGCAAAAAGAACCTCTTTTTCGTTTCTCCAGTGCCAAGTACAACCGATATCAGGATTGTTGCTCCGCTCTTTAGCCGCATGCGTGCATTTAACGTGGGCGCTAACACGCCGGTAACCACACCCTGGGGGTCAACGATGCCATTGGACAAACAAATCGGATGAAATTCCACGGTGACGGAATTGTCAGGGTGCACAGCGACATCGCTGATGTCGACCCCAGGTATCTGCGCATTCTTCAGCTCGAGATATCCGCGACCTCCGCTATTAATGATTGCGCCAGCGAAAGCCAATGGCGTAGCGTTGGCCCCTGTGTCGGCATTAAAAAGCTCCCTCTTTTGTTTCTCTGTTAATCCGGAAGCAATAATATCGCCTTTAACTTGGTCATGCCCGTTACCTTGCAGCTCCGGGAGTGACTGACGGATGATCTCCTGGGCTTGCGGGGTATCGGGTAGGAGCTTTATGATAAAGGTAACATGCGCCGAAGATTTATCGAGTAGCTGAATAAACGATTTCATCTCCAATAGTGCTTTGTTCGATATTCCGGTGATTAGCAAACGATTAGTAGAAAGCGCTCTGATCTCCGTGAGCCCGTCCGGGACAAAATCCGCCACAAAATCTGCTACAAAATCCGCTAAATAAGCTTTATCGGCTGTCTTATCGCCTTTATCTGTGATCTTGGAACCGCCATCAGATCTCAGCATTTTCTGCAACACGAAGGCATTTTGAAACCGCACGGGGAGAATCATTACGCATGAGTCAGCCGTGCTGTCGGGAGTCGCCTGCGCAGCAGTCACCTGGGCCACGACCGCCACACCGCTACAGCACAACACGGCAAACACGAGGAAAGTCAGTACGCGCACGGGGATACCTCCTGGTAATGGTGACCGGTCTCGCACGCCAGCGCAGGCAGCACTGCAAGTGACCGGTTGGTAATGGTACCAGTATAACCATCATCCCAACACATTAACCATATTGCGCTGGCTTATTTAATCGCTGGATGTTTTCGCATGAGGAAGCTGGGCGTCGAGCTCCATGCATGACAATCGATGAACACTATTTAAAGTGTACCCGTGGCTAGTCATCTACCTCCGGCAGAGCCGGAGGCTTGATAATGTGAACCGCTCAAAGCGGTGTTCTGGACCAATTTATGAGCCTCCCAAGGAGGCAATTCCGGTTCGGTCGGACATGCCGTCTACTCGGTGTCGGTCTGGCCATACCACCTCCGGCCATACGATAAATATACAGTCGAATACCAGACGATATAAACAAGACCTGCCAAGTCTCGAAGGCATTGCACGGGAGATCCCAATATGTTCCTTTCGTGAACTATGACGGTGCACGAAGAGGAAATCTGGATGACTCCCGCAACTGTCAAACTCTGAGAGTCTCCCCGGCAGAGCCGGGGGTTTACCAGGATTAATTATTTCTTACAGAGCCCTTAGCGTCCCGATTCTTCGACATTGAAAATTGATATCGGTCGCATCCGATATACATAGTATGTGTGTGGAGTTAATTCTTTGCCAAGCGTTTCATAGCCAAGATATGAATCCTTATTGTTGTGCTTCCATCGGCAGGCGCGGACATAAGTTAGTCGCTTCATCTGTCGTCCTGCCGAAACCAGCAGATAGTGCATGCTATAGTCATTGTCGGGCAAGGATACGCCGCAGCTTGATTCGAAAGAGCGTTCTTGCCCGTTTCCTTTAACAACAGTCCACCACGTGCCGGGTAATTTCTCTTTAGTGGGGAGGCATGCGATACTCTCCAGTTCAACCACAATCGGCGTATAGTGATAACAGTATATTACGTATATGGCTATACTCACAAAAACGACTACCGACCAAGCGATAGATTTAGCCATGCTTACTCTCCTAATTCGTGGGTGTCAATAGTTTTGTGCTTTTTCTCTCCCTTATTAACTTTGCTCCGTCACCCGCCTTATCCTCCGTACGATCTACGGTGGGGGTAATAAGCAGAAAGGATATCTTCTTCGCCTTTCCGGTACCGATGGGCACTGACGCCAAAATGGAGTCTCCTGCCTTTACTCGAAGGCGCTCATCAATAGTGGGCGCTTGAACGCCGGTTACTACGCCCTGCGGATCAATTACTCCATTGGACAAACTAATCGGATGGAATGAAGCCGTGACGGAATTGTCAGGGTGAGCAAGGAGTTCGCTGATATCGACACCAGGTATCAGCGTATTCTTCAGTTCAACATATCCGCGACCTCCGTTTTCAATGATCGCGCTACCACAAGACACGACCTCGGCCTTCGCTATCTCTTCCTTTTCCTTATCGGTTAATCCGGCAATGTACGCAATCCAAACGGGACTTCCGCTCACGCGTATTCCGCCGTTTGCAGCGCCCGGCTGTGCACTGTACGTAAGCGGCAGTCCTGCGACAAGCGTCCTATTCTGTAGTGTCTTCCGACTGATTTCCTGGACT
>DASXVL010000113.1:0-7577 GCA_036504255.1 Armatimonadota bacterium
CGCCACGCCCTCGGACCCCATGGTCCGCTTGATGAAAACAGACAAATCCCTCCGCGTGGAAGACTGGACCAGTCTGCAGATTCAGGGGGGCAGTAGCCGTGCGCCGTTCATGATGGCCGTCGCCGGGCAAACCGCCCCGGACCTCTACATGGCCCACTTCCATTCGCTCAATGCGGACATGGCGCAGGGGTTCAACTATCCGTTGAATGAGTGGATCGGCGACGATACCAATCATAACGGCCGTATTGACGAGAATGAAGCGAAATGGCCCGGCTGGAAAACCATTCCAGCCCTCTGGCGGCAGGTCGCCACGCGCGACGGCAAAGTCTACGGCATCCCCAAATCCGACGTGTCGTATAATGCCATAGTCTTTCGCACCGACATGGTGCGCCAGGCGGGCCTCGACCCCGATAACCCACCCAAAACGTGGGACGAGTTCATGTACTGGTGTCAGCGTTTGACCATTCCCGGGAAGATCATTCCCGGGGCGAAGGTGCAGCGCGGCCAACGCGGCTTCGCCCTCACACGCTTTTGTTGGTTATGGTTGCCCTGGGAACAAAGCGTCGGCGGCAGCCCGATTCGGCAAATTCGTCGCAGCCCGAAAACCGGCAAGGCCTACACCTTCCCCATGGACGAGACGAAATTCATCACGCCGGACACCAGGGAGAACCTCTCGCTGGTCACCCCGGTGTGGCGGGCATCCTGGGATGATACCCCGGCACAGCAAGCCATGGGGTTCTATCATAAGCTGCGCTGGCAACACTGGGTGAAGGACCCGCAGACGCGTGAACCGCTCAACCTGACCCCCGCCCAAGAAACCGCCGGCATGGTCACCCTGGCGTCAGGACGACAAGTCCACTTTGCGCCGGCCGATGTGATCAAGGGCGTGGTGCGTCCCTACAGCGGCGCCAACCCGGATGAAAGTTTCATGGACTGGCTGGCGCGCGGCGAAGTGGCAATGATTCCCTGGTTCTTCAATGACCTTACCGCCTATCAAAAACAGAGCGGAATCAACCCCGAGTTGCTGAGCGTCTTCGCGGTCCCGGCCGGTCCGGGCGGACGGCCTGTCGTGCAAATTCAGCGCCATTTCGTGGCGATGACGGAAGGCGTCGGTCATCGACCGCAAATCGAACGTGATGCCGTGTGGAAAGTGATGCAGGTGTTGAACTCGGCGGAATCGCACGATGAGCAAGTCCGTCGCATGGTCACCTCCGGCAATGCGCGCTTCGTCAATCCGGACGACCTGGTGCGTCTCGGGTACAAGGGGTACCTCAATGAAGTGCCGCCGGCCCTGCTGCGCTTCTACGCCGATATCGATGCGGGGAGGATTATGCTGAAAACCGAGCCCTTCATGGGGTTCTGGCAAGGCGGCGCCTTAGAGTTAGATAACAATGTCACCAGTTTATTGATCTCCGATGCCGGCGAGCATTTCGACTACGTGGCCGCCTTGCACTCCTCTGCGGCCGCTGCCAACAACGGCGTGATGTTCGCGCGCAGTGAAGCGGAAATCAAGCCGCACCGTCCCATGGCCTGGGCCATATTCTGTCTGGTCGCCATGGTGTTGATGTTCTTTATCGCCATGATCATCAAGACCAACTTGCAAGCGCAGATGACATCGAAAATCAGTTCGCGCGCCGGGGTGTACAAACCGTGGATGCCGGTGTTGATGTTGATTCCCGCCCTGGGTTTGGTCGCGCTCTGGGGGTATTACCCCTTGCTCAAAGGGTTAGTCATGGCCTTCCAGGATTTCCATATCGTCGGCAAACATCCCTGGATCGGCTTGGATAACTTCATTAACATCTTCCTCAACCCGGACTTCTATAAATCCATCAGCGCAACCCTCAAGTTTTCCATCTGGAGCATGCTGCTGGTGTTCACGACGCCGATTCTGCTGTCGCTCATGCTGTCGGAGATTCCGTATGGCAAGGTGTTCTGGCGTTCCGTCTTCTTCTTGCCGCAGCTCTCCAGCGGTATGGTGATCGCCCTGCTGTGGAAACAGATGTACAGTCCCAATGAGACCGGACTGGTCAACCAGTTGATGGCGTTTTTGCATCAACAGCCGCATGACTGGCTGGGCGATCCGCGCTTCGCCATGGTCTGCACCATCATCCCCACCGTCTGGGCGGGCATGGGTATTGCCAGCCTCATCTATCTGGCGGCCTTGAAGGGCATTCCCGACGAACTCTATGAGGCGGCGTCGCTTGACGGCGGAAACTTCTTCGACAAACTGCGCTATATCACGTTCCCGCAACTCGCGCCGCTCATCATTATCAATTTTGTGGGCGCCTTTATTGCCACCTTCCAGAGCATGGGCAATATCTTCTTGCTCACCTTTGGCGGGCCGGGGAAAGAGACGATGGTGCTCGGCATGTCCATCTGGATCGAAGCCTATAACAACTTGCGCTTCAGTATCGCCACATCCATGGCCTGGTTAATGGGCAGCGCCCTCGTCGGCTTTGCCTATCTGCAAATTCGTATTTTGCGTAAGGTGGAGTTCCGCCGCGTGGAGGAAGTCTGACATGCCGATTATTGATCAAGTCGGGCAGAAAAAGTGGAGTATTCGTCTGCTGCTGCTCGGATTTTACCTGATCCTGGCCCTGCTGGGCGTAACGATGGTGTATCCGTTCCTGATGACCATCACCGCCTCGGTCTCCACGTCGATGGACTATAATCGTTTTGCGCCGCTGCCGCGCACCCTCTGGTCGCACCAGGAGCGTTTCGTCCAGGGCATCGTCCCCTACTTCCCTGACACGCTGCGCGGGGGCATGGACCAATTTGCGCATTACTTTGTTGGCATCCCGTCGAACTGGACCACCTGGCAGAGTGTGGGCGACGATCCGGTGGCCTTGGATAAGTTCGCCAATCACTACCTTGAGTTAACGGAAAATCCGGCGACCTGGGAGAAACTGCAACGGCAAGCGGCCGATTATGACGCGTTCGCGCAACAGTACCCGATCGCGGATAGTCTCTGTGCCTTTAATGAGCAACGGGTGGGCCCGTTCTTTCGCACGCAATATATGGACGCCGTGCGCGCCGAGCCGTCCGGGGCAGGGTTGGGGCGCAAAGCGCTGGAAAGTGTGGCGCTCGATCGACTCAATACCAACTGGGAGTTACCGTTTGGGAATTTTTACGAGATTCGCCCCAAGCGCGAGCTGAAAGTGCCCTGGGATCAACGGCTTTATGTCCCGCTGCAAGATGGCCGCGAGCGAGATTTTGCCACACTGCGGCAAGCCTATCGCACGCATGTGTTTGCGCCGTCGAGTATCCGCTCGCGCTGGCGTTCGCTGCTCGGCAGCCCGACGGCCCGCCATGTGCTGGGCATCCCCGGCGCTGGCGGGATGGGCTTAGCGGAATTCAATACCGCGACGGGCATGCGCTATCGCGGCTGGAGCGAGGTGCCGTTCCCGGTGCCGGCCGAGCAACCGGGCAAGCTGCAGGCGCTCTGGCACTACTTTACCGGTACCGTGATCCCGGTCAGTGAAACACGACCGTTTTCCATCAAGATCGCCTGGCTATCGTATCTCGGCTCTGCCAAGGGACGCAAAGCCGTTGGTATGGATGGCGGTGGCCCGTTGACTCTCGACGAATATAATACGACGTTCGGCACGCGGTACACGACGCTCCGCGACACTCCGTGTCCGGTGCCGGCGACTGCCCCGGCCACGCTGCGCCAGGCCTGGGAAGGCTTTGTACTCAGCGCGTACCCCATGCGCCTCATCACCGTGACGGCCACGCCGGAGCAACACGCCCTGTTCTGCGCGTTCGTGAAAAAGCGTTTCTTGAATCAACTGGCGCTCTGTAATACGTCGTTTCACACGCAGTACACGTCCTGGGAGCAAATTCCTTTCACCGCGACCATGCCGATCACCAGCGAGGCGGTCGCCGGTTTGTGGATGGAATATGTGAACACCCTGCCTTTCGCCGCGCTGCAGCCGCAGTCATCGGAACAGGACTACCAGGCATTTCTGCTGCGGAAGTACGGCAGCATTCAGGGGGTCAACGCCGCGTACGGCTGGCAACTCCAGCAGATCCAACAGGCGCAGATTCCCTACGATATCGCCTATCTCGTCACCTTTGAGAAGAACGGGCTGGCCATGTACTGGGCCAGCCTCACCGATAATTATGCTTTTGTCTGGGACTATCTCATTCTGCGTGGCAGCGCCGTCTGGAATACCCTGCTGCTCATCTTGCTGACGCTGCTGGCGGCGTTGACGGTCAACCCGCTGGCCGCGTATGCGCTTTCGCGCTTCCGCCTGAAACAGATGCCGGCGATCATTCTGTTCATGCTCGCCACCATGGCCTTCCCCGCCGCGGTCTCCGTGATTCCCGGCTATCTGTTGATGCGTGACCTGCATATGTTGAACACCTATGCCGCGCTCATCTTGCCCGGTATCGCCAACGGCATGAGCATCTTCTTGCTCAAGGGCTTCTTTGATAGCCTGCCGCCGGAACTGTACGAGGCGGCCTCGCTCGATGGCGCGAAGGAATGGCAGATGTTTATGCGTATCACGCTGCCGCTCTCCAAGCCCATTCTGGCGGTGATCGCGCTGAACAGTTTCATTGCCGCCTATAACGGGTGGGAATGGGCGATGGTGGTCTGCCAAAACCCGAAGATGTGGACGCTAGCGGTCTGGCTCTACCAGTTCAATATCCTCTGGGCGCAGTTCCCCTGGGTGGTGATGGCGGCCTTTATCATGGCCTCGATCCCGACGTTCCTGGTGTTCCTGCTCTGCCAGAACGTGATTATGAAGGGCATCATTCTGCCGCAAATGAAATAGGCGCGGGCCGTCCCCGCCCGCGCGGGCGGGGACGGAGCGGACACGTCACAGACACCGAGGAGTGAGTTTGATGAAGAACCCGACCCCCAATCTGATCATGCATTTGCATTTGCTGTGGGAGCCCTGGAAAAGTGATCCGGCGGCGGTTGAAGCCGCCGTCAAGGATATCAAGTCCTTAGGCTTTAACACCGTCAATATGGAAGCTAAGCCCTGGGAGGATTTTTTCCGGTATTACGCAGATGGCACGGAAAATGATTACGTTCAATCCGTGAAACGCGTGATCAGCAGTTGTCAGGCGCACGGCATGCAGCATGCCTGGATGGGCTTCTGGGTGTTCGGCGAGAATCTGGACAAAAACGGCATCACCGACATGCATGTCCGTATGGGAGAGGTGTGCCAAACGCCGCCCGGTTCGGAGGATGATTACGATGATCGGCAGTACAAACTCTGGTCACCCAACATGCTCGATACGCTGGTTGCGCACCATCGCGGTCTGACGCAGTGTTTTCCGGACAACACTATGAACTTACGGGCGGATCGCCCCAGTCGTCTGGTGCAGGGCTGCGAGCTGGCGCCCCGCCCCAGTTTCGATGCCGACGGGATCGCGCGCTACCAACGGTGGCTGCAGGCGCATTACCAGGGTAATATCGCCGAATTCAACGCGCGCTACGGGACGGCCTATACCGACTTTATGGCGATTGCCCCGGACGATTACTGGGCCAACTATCGAAGCGAAGAGCCCAACACCCACATTGCATGGCGGCATTGGCATCCCGATACCAGCCAGTTCCTGGCGGGCGGGGTCCTGATGCAGCGCTGGGCCGATAACGCGCAGTGGAAGATGGAAGAGTCGGAGCGCTTCGCGGAGGCCATGCAAGCGCGTTACGACGCGCAAGGGCTGGGCATCGCCTTTTGGCCGATTGTAGACCAGTGGAAGCTTTTGCTGCAGGATGCCGGCTTCGCCTGGTGGTGGCACTGCGATAAAGCGAACGACCCCTGGCGCATGACGAAGCATTTCCTGGAAGTCGGGGCGATGACGCTGCCGTGTGATGTCTATCACCAAAGCAGCGCGGCGGCGCTGGAGACGGAGCTCGCCCTGCAGCGCAGTATCAACCGCTTTGAGCCCTTTACCGGCGCGGTGTTCCTCGGCCGGCACATGCATGGCGATATCTACACCAGCGTCACGCCGTCCCAGACGATTGCGACCTTCGTCGCCGCCGGGGCGCAAGGCTTGAACATCTACGGCTATAACGGATTAGATGACGGGGGAGCGTTCTGCCAATTATCCTGGGACTGGCGCGAGTCACTGCGCACCGGTTTGGCCTGGTATAAAGCGGTGTATCCACAGATGGCGGGGATGCCGCAGGGGAATACGGCCATCCTGCTTCCGCTGGCGACCATGATGCTGGAACCGGTCGATTCCATGGATGAGCAATACAATACCACGATGCAGCAACGGCATGCGATTCATCCGATTCCGCCCAAGGCGCCGCTGGTCGATTTCCCGGCTCACCGGCAAGACGTGCTGGGCTGGTTCCAAATGTTGCGCGACGGGCAATACGGGGTCGAAGTGCTGCATCCGATGCACATCAGCGGCGGGCGCTTGGACGACTTCGCCGCGTTGATCATCCCGTGGTCGCCCGCCTACCGCTGGATGCCGGACCCGGAGATGGAGGCAGCGATCGTGGCGTGGGTCGCGCGCGGTGGCGTACTCGTCTGCGGACCGGATGATACCATGCTGCCCGCGGCGTTGCGCACGGCACAGGTAGAACACCCGCGGCAGATTATCGATACCGGCGAGCCCCTCATCCCCGAGGGCGAGCAGATCGTCGCGTTCCCCGAGTTGACGCCGCTGGCGAAATTCCGGGAGAGTGGGCAAACCGCCATCGGCGTGATGACCTATGGGCAGGGGACGGTGATTCGCTTCGCGTTCCATGCCGGGGCCGCCTTTGCCCATCCCTTTGTCGAGGCCGTGTCCGTTGGCGGCGACGCCGTCTTCTTCCCGTTGAATATGCTCAAGCAGAACTATCTGGCGCGCCTGCTCCAGGCGCACGGCGTGCAGCCGCTGTGGCAGGATGACTCGGGCATCTGGTGGAAAGGGATCGAAGTGACCCGCTTTGACAACGGCTACGTCGTCATCAACACCACACACTCCTCGTGGCCGCTACCGGAAGCTTGGCAAAACACGGGAATCAGTCTGCTGGGGGGCGATGGCCGGCGCCTGCTGCCGCATGACGCCCTCTGGGTTCCCGACACACAGTAACCTTGTTGGAGATGCGATTTCCTCCCATTGTTAGCGCGAGTGAGCCTCCACATCTGGCCTATGATGCTGGGGGCTCGCTCTGCAATGGGTCCGAATTGTTGGGAGAATTCGGACATGCGATGTCGTGTTACCGAAAAGAACGTGTGTGGTGGCCCAAGCGCTCCGGGATACCATTGGGGAGTGTGTACGACGATGAACCCGTAACTCGTGTTATGGTACGCAAGTTTGCCCCGAGACTCGTGGCGGGGTGGCGAGGCGCGAAAAGCCCAGAATGTGCATAAGTGTGGCTGTGTTTATTGAGCTTCGTCGCCAACCGTGCTATGATGAAGTGACTGGCACCCCCGTCAGTCAGCACGCAGAGGAGAAGTGCCATGAGTCAGACGATACCCCAGGTTCCCGTGAAAGCGGTGACGCTCAAAGATATTGCCGAACGGTGCGGGGTGAGCGTCACGGCGGTGTCGTATACGCTGCGTGGACGCCCCACGCGCTTCAGCGAAGCGACCAAAGTCCGGATTCGTCAGGCGGCTGCGGAGTTA
>DASXVL010000114.1:0-2592 GCA_036504255.1 Armatimonadota bacterium
GTCCGTGGAAGGTGACGCCGCGCTGTTCCACCGCTTCCCGCGTTTCCGCCAGCGTCAGCCGGTTCCCCTCGATATAGGTCGAGTAATGCGTCGAGCGCAACCGCGCCCGCTCACGCAGCCGCGCCTCCACCGTCGGGGGGAGCGGGGTATGCGCCACCACCGCCTTCGCCGCCTCGATGGCCATGAGCGCGTTGGCGACGGTGGGCGTGATCGTATAGTTTGGCGTCCACAGTTCTTGCATCGAGTGTATTATACCATGCATCGGTTATTGCCGTTATTGTGCCGATAAAATTCAGTCATCCCTGCTGCCATGCGATAAGGTGATTTTCCAGATCGGTGAAGAGGGCATCAAGGGTGGCATAGCGGTTTTTGCCTTCCCATACCATACCGCCCTCGTCAAGGGCGCGAACCATTGAGCGGCTGTTGTCATCGCTTCCGAGTTCGATCCATCCCTGGGTGGTGACCCATGCGGCGACAGTCGGGTACCTTTCCTCAAAGGTGGCCACCCGTTGTTTGGCGGATATATTGAAGGGTGGCAGTTCCTCCACGGGCAAGAGCACTTTAATCGAGCGGGCAGTGCCCGGCGTCCGACTGATAAAGCCGCGTGCCTCCAGCGTGAGGATCATCTGGTGTACGGATGGCGGGGACACCATGAAATGCCGGTGGATATCGGCCTCGGCAGGCGAGCGGCCATACTTCGCCATGTAGGCCGCGATGAACGCGAGATATTGTCCTTGCTTCGGGGTGTAGGGGGGCATTAGCCACCTCCGTCTTATCGTATCCGCCGCAACGCCGCGTTGGCCTCCTCGATATCAAATGCCTCGGGGTCAAACGCATGCCCGATCCACTCCGCATACATTTCGTGATCCTCATGTTTAGGGTCAGCGAGCGCCTCAAGGAAGGTTATGTATCCAGGCAGTCCACCCACGTCATCCGGTGGCGTCGCTCGCTTGCCCTTCACACAGACCGGATAGCGTTGGCCTGGGTCGGCAGGAAGGATTTTCTCCAGTACGACAGCGTGCTCCCAGTCATCGCCGAAATCATAGGTGTAGACGAGGCGTTGCTTTTCTTCGGTGAGCACAGCACCGAGCTTGGCGCGTTTTTCACTTTTCACGTGCATGCCGAACATATCATCATTTCCGGTGGCACTCCCATACCGTTCGCCGTCCGACGTTTCGAATTCATGTAAATGGCTGTTGTGCCAGCCCATAACGGCCTGGATGATATAGTGTAACTTTTCCAGGGTGATATTGCTTTTCACCAGCACACGCCTCCAGACAGGAGGGGAGAGGTACTTGAGGGTGATCTTGAGTTGATACACGGTCTTCGCTGGATCGACGGACGGTTGGCCGGTGGCGCGTAAACGCGCGGGCCGTTTCGAAGGGAGTCCAGCAAAATACGGTTCCATGGCGTGCATCGCTTCCGGCGCATGCTCCGCCGCCTGGATGATCAAGGCACCCGCCAACTTGTAGTTTTTTACCGCCATCGCGGCTTTCATCAATAACGGGTACAGTTCCGTGTTGTCCGGCTCCAATACCAGCACCTCGCTTAATGCAGCGATGGCCAGCGGCCAATCTTGACGCGCAACCGCCGCTTTTCCCAATTCGAAGGCACGGAGCGCAGCCGCTAAATGTAATTCACCCATGGGAACTCCTCTAACCTATTATGACACACGGCATGATCGGATAGCGTGACTATTGCCGAACAGCCGATCTCTATTTGTACGGTCAGCTATACGGGTAATGCATGCAATCCGTCCAGCAAAAAACTTTGCCAGGACAGGAAATCGACGCCTGCCTTGGCAGCGGTATCCCGGTAGGCGTGATCGCCGATAACCAGGGGACGGTAGTTGGGGTTGCGACGACGGAATTCCAGCAGTCCGACCAGATCGCGGAGGGTATAATCGCCTCCTTTGATTTCTACCACCCAGTCGCCCGCATCCCCGGCAATGACCATGTCCACTTCCTGGGGAGCTTCGCGCCAGTAGGTGACGGTATACCCGTCGTTAATCGCGCGTGCGATGCAGGCGTTTTCCAGCCACTGTCCCCAACGTCGTGGGTCGGTGTCCTGGGTTGGCGGCTCGGCGTCACTGGCGACGGCGAGGAACGCGTTGGAGAGCGGGATCAGCTTGGGGGGTGTCGCACGACGACGTACTTCCGTCAGCGCGAACTTGGGCAAGGCCGCTGCCAGATAGGCGTCGTTCAGCAACGAGAGGTAGTCGGCAATAGTCGCCAGATTCCCGGCATCGGTCAGGCTCCCCGCGATTTTCTGCAACGACAGCACTTCAGCCGGATGGCCAATGCAGACGGCGAATACCTGACGCAGCAATGCCGGACGACGTACCGGTTGCAACATGAGAATGTCATTGCCGATGGCCGGATCGATAATGGCGTCGCGTACATAGGTCTTCCAACGCGTCGGGGACGCCAGCAGGCTCATGCTGCCCGGAAACGCGCCATAGCGTACGACGGTCAGGGCGGCAATCTCTGGGGAGAAGTCAAACACCTGCACAAGGTCGCGCGCGGTCCAGTGATGCAAATATAACCGTTCGAATCGTCCGGCCATGCTCTCCCGCGCCCCGCCGGTCAATTG
>DASXVL010000115.1:0-6347 GCA_036504255.1 Armatimonadota bacterium
TTCTCGGTCAACGACAAAATTCGCATTGCCCAGCACCTCGACCTTCTCGGCATGGATTACATTGAAGGCGGCTGGCCGTCACCCGCCAGCCCACGCGACATCACGTTTTTTGAGGCGATGCAGTCGCAACCGCTGCGACACGCCAAGCTTGCCGCGTTCGGTTCCACCTGCCGCAGTCAAATCAAAGCCAGCGAGGACCCACAACTGCGGCAGCTGCTCGCCTGCGGCGTGCCCGTGGTCACCATCTTTGGCAAAAGTTGGGACCTGCATGTCACCCACGCGCTGCGCATCTCCCTGGACGAAAACCTGCGCATCATCGAAGATTCCGTCGCGTTTCTGGTGAGCGAAGGGGTCGAGACGATCTATGACGCGGAGCATTTCTTTGACGGCTACCGCGACAACCCCGCCTATGCGCTCGCCACATTGCATGCCGCGGCCCGCGGCGGCGCGGAGTGGATCGTGCTCTGCGACACCAATGGCGGGTGTCTCCCCGCGCAAATTCGCGATGCCGTGCTCGCGGCGCGCCAAGCGGTGAACATTCCCATCGGCATTCATACCCATAATGATGGCGACTTGGCGGTTGCCAATACCCTGCAAGCGGTTGATGCGGGCGCACGACAGGTACAAGGCACCATCAACGGTTATGGCGAGCGCTGCGGCAATGCCAACCTGTGCGCCATCATCCCCACGTTGGAACTTAAAATGGGCTTTGCGGGACTCCCCGACGGACAGCTCAAGCAGCTCTATTCCGCCGCGCACTTCGTCGCCGAAGTCGCCAACGTCCATGCCCCAGAGCATCAGGCGTATGTCGGCAGCGCCGCCTTCGCTCATAAGGGCGGCGTGCATATCGACTCGGTGATGAAACTCAAAAAGAGTTACGAACACATTGAACCGGAAGCGGTGGGCAATGCGACGCGCCTGCTGGTGTCCGATCAATCCGGTGGCAGTACGGTGGTGGAACGCGCGCAACGCCTCGGCATCGCGCTCGACAAGAAGGCTCCGATCACCAAAGATATTCTCGCCAAGCTGAAAGAGGCCGAAAACGAGGGCTATGAGTTTGAGGCGGCTGAGGCGTCTTTCGCCTTGATGATTCATCGCTGTCTGCGGCAATTCACGCCGAAATTTTCGGTGACAGATTTCCGCGTCATTGTCGGCGGCCATTCACTCGGACAATCGCCGATCTCCGAAGCCATTCTCCGCGTGCAGATCGGCGATATCGAAGAGCATTGCGTCGCGGATGGCGATGGCCCGGTGCACGCGCTGGACGGCGCGCTGCGCAAAGGACTCCACCCGCACTTTCCCGAGCTGGCTAACATCCGCCTCTCTGACTTTAAGGTGCGCGTGGTGAACGTGCGCGCCGGTACTGCCGCGCGCGTACGCGTCCTGGTCGAAAGCACCGATGCCAACGGCAATTCGTGGAGCACGGTGGGCGTCCACGAAAACATCATTCTTGCCAGTTTGGAAGCGCTCTGCGACTCACTCCACTACGGACTGCGCCTGGCCGAGGCCACACAGCCGGTTGGCTAATATCAAGCGCTCGCCCCGGCTCCCCGCCAACTCTGGTAGGGGAGCCGCGTTTTGCCTGCCACACGAAGCTCTCACATCGCCCGTCCACAACTTCTCTGTGATTCCTCTTCTCGGAATGGAGCATGTGCAGTATAATGTACACGTGACGATCTCATCCAAGGCGTCAATGACACCCGGCGTTTGCGTGATGCCGCCAGGTGGTCCGGTTCACGCAGAACCTGACTCGGTGGGTACATGTGTGACGAAGCGCCGCACTCCCCCCACCCCGCTGTTCTCCGTTTGGCCGGCTCGTCCGGATGATCTGAAGTACCAATTATGACACCGTTTGAGAACGAAATTGACCAATTGCTCACCCAAGCCGAGGCGCTCTTGCAAGACGAGAAGCCCTCGGAAGCCCTCACCTTGCTCGACCGCGCGCGCAAGCTAGAGCCCAAGCATGCCTGGATGATCCTCTTCCGTGGCGTCGCGCTCGGGCAATTAGGCCGCGTCGACGAAGCTGTCGATCAACTCATCACGGCCGCTGACGGCAACCAGGAAGACGTCGATATCCAGGTGGATGCTGCGCGTCATCTCTCGTTCCTCGAACAATACCAGGATGCCCTCATCTGCGCCAAACGCGCCGTGTCGCTCGATGAAGCCGATGCAGGCGCGCAGGGTATCTATGGCGAGGTGCTCGAACGGATGGAACGCATCGCCGATGCGGTGCCCTACCGTGAACAGGCGCTGTTACTCGACCCCGAAGATATCGACAGCCGCTACTACCTGGCGGTTGATCTCTGCGACCTTGGACGCTATGCGGAAGCCACGGCCATCGCCGAGCCGCTCGTGCTGCAATTTCCCGACGATCCGGACATCATTCGCCTGCATGGCGCATGTCTCTCCTACCAGGGGCACCATGAGGAGGCACTCGCGCGTTGGGCGGAATTGGAACGCTACGAAGGTATCACGCCCAACTTGCTGCATAATCGCGCGAGCACCCTGGATGTACTCGGGCAGAGCGAAGAAGCGTTAACCACCATCGACGAAGCGATCGATATTGAACCGGACCTCGCGATGAACTACTACACGCGTGCCATGATCAAGGAACATCTGCAAGATGACGCCGGCGCGGTGGAAGACTATCTGGAAACGTTGGCGCGCGACCCCGGCCATCTAGATGCCATCATCAATCTGGTGGAAATTGCCACCACCGTGGATATCATTCCCGCGGTGCTCGAACGTGTCGATCATTTACTGGAAACCACCGAGGATGACGCCAAATTGCGGTATGCGCGCGGCCGCTTGCTCATGGAGAACGGTGAGCTGACCCGTGGTGCCGAAGAGATCGCCGCTGCGGTGCAGCGCGAACCCGCGATGGGCATTGCCTGGTACACGTTGACCATGCTCTACGGCATGCTTGCCGATCTGGAAGCCGCGGTTTCCGCTTCTGATCAGGCGCTCCGTCATTTCCCCGATGACGCGGGCTTGTGGTTCCACCGTGGCCTGGCATTACATGACTTACGACGCTTTCCCGAAGCGATGGAAAGCTACGATCGCGCCATCCAACTGGCGCCAGAGGACCCGATCCCTTGGGTACAGCTCGGACGCTTGCTGCTACTGGACCTGGAACGTCCGAAAGATGCGCGCGGCGTGCTGCGGGAAGTGCTGCGGCTGCAGCCGGATAATCAGAGCGCGCCGTGGATGCTTGGCCTGTGTTATCTACGCCTCGGACAGATTGACGAAGCGGCGTCCATTTTGCATACCTTACTCGGCGGCGAGCCCGATCACCTGTGGGGACGCCTGGTGCGCGCGGCCTTTTCCGCGCAACACGGCGATCTGGACACCGCGTTCGATGACCTGAGCGTGGCCACCGTGCAAGGGTACGATACCCGTCTGCTGCTGAATGAGCCGCTCTTCGAGCCACTGTGGGCTGACACACGCTTCGCCAGTATGCTTAGCGCGGCAAAAGACATGCCGGCGGATGAGGCGTAACGGTCCCATCCGCCGATATTCTTCCACCGATAACCACAAAATTCATCTTCCTACGCTCACCTTGCTTTTGACAGGCTAACCTGCCCCCCCGTATAATAAAGGCCGTGTCGGACGATACCGACAACACCGCAGGAAAATTCAAGGGAGCAGTAACCATGCAAGTCGCAGATCGCTTATTGAAGACACCGCCATACCCGTTTGCCGAACTGGCACGCTTAAAACGGGAAGCGATTGCGAAAGGCGTGGATCTCATCGATTTCGGCATCGGCGACCCCGATCAGCCGACCCCACGCTTTGTCGTGGACGCCATGAAGCAGGCGGTCGAGAAGACGCCGTTCCACCAGTACGATGAAACCGGGTATGGCCTGCCCGCCTTACGCGAAGCGATTGCCGCCTGGTATGCGCAGCGTTTTGGCGTCACCCTTGACCCGGATACCGAGGTGCTGCGGCTCATCGGTTCCAAAGAGGGCATCGCGCACATCGCCTTCGCCGTACTCAACCCTGGTGACGTCGTGCTCGTACCTGATCCCGGCTATCCGGTATACAAGGTTGCGACCATGTTCGCCGGCGCGGAAAGCTACTTCATGCCCATGACCGCCGAGCGTGGCTGGACGCCTGACCTCGCGGCCATCCCCGCAGATGTTGCGGCCAAGGCGAAGATCATGTGGCTCTGCTATCCCAACATGCCCACCGGCGGCACCGTGGACCTGGCGTTCCTCACTGAGGCCGTCGCGTTTGCCAAGGCCAACGATATTCTTATTTGCATGGATCTCGCCTATTCCGAAATCTACTTCCAGGGCGAAGACTACCTGCCTCCGAGCATGTTGCAAGTGCCGGGTGCAAAAGATGTCTGCGTGGAGTTCCATTCCTTTTCCAAGCCCTTCAATATGACGGGCTGGCGTTTAGGCTGGGCCTGCGGTAACGTCGACGCGCTCGCCGCGCTGAATAAGCTCAAGAGCAACGTGGACTCCGGCGCGTTCCTGGCTATCCAGGAAGCCGGCGTCGCCGCGCTGACGGCTGACACCACCGAATATTTTGATAAATTGCGAACCATGTACACACGTCGCCGCGACCTGCTTGTGGATGGTCTCAACGAGGCCGGCTGGCATGTTGAAAAGCCAAAAGCCGCGTTCTACGTTTGGGCGCCGACGCCCAACGGGATGACCTCGGCCGCCTGCGCGAGCAAATTGCTCACCGAGTGCGGCATTCTCGCCACGCCGGGTTCCGCGTATGGCGCACAAGGCGAAGGCTATGTACGTTTCGCGCTGACCATTCAGGGCGAAAACCAGGAAGCGCGCATTCAGGAAGCCATCACACGTATCAAGTCCTGCTTCTAACTTGAGGCAGCCAACCCAAACATGTTGAGGGGCACAGCTTGCTGTGCCCCTCAACAATAATGCTACCGAGGTGGAGTACCCCATGAAAGTCTTGGTTATTGGCGGCGGCGGGCGTGAACACGCCATTATCTGGAAACTGGCGCAGAGCCCGCGCGTGACACACATCTATTGTGCGCCCGGCAACGGCGGCATCGCCCAGCAGGCGGAGATCGTCAATATTCCCGTGGCTGATATCCAGGGACTCGCAGATTTCGCGGCACGCGAAGGCATTGGCTTGACCGTCGTCGGTCCGGAAGCTCAGCTCGTTGATGGCATCGTGAACTGCTTCCAACAGCGCGGGTTACGTATATTCGGCCCTGACGCCGACGCCGCGCGCCTGGAAGGCAGCAAGGTATTCGCCAAAGAGGTGATGGTACGCGCCGGTGTGCCAACGGCGGGCTATCAAACGTTTTCCACCGCGGAAACCGCGCTGGCCTGGCTAGCCGGGCAGCCGGAAGACCGCCCGTGGGTGGTGAAGGCCGATGGCATCGCCGCCGGCAAGGGCGTGCTCATCTGCGACAACCGCGCCGAGGCCATCGATGCGGTCAACCTCATTATGGTCGATCGTGAGTTCGGCGCCGCGGGCGACCGAATTCTCATTGAAGAACGCCTCGCCGGCTATGAAGTCTCGCTGCTGGCCATCTGCTCGGGTCAGGATATTCTCCCCCTCGCCCCCGCGCAGGACTACAAGCGCATTGGCGAAGGTGACTCCGGACCGAATACCGGCGGCATGGGTAACTACTCACCCGTACCTGACTTCTCGCCCGAGCTGATCGACTTTGCCGTCAATCGCGTCATCGCCCCTACCCTCCGCGAAGTCCCCTTCACCGGCGTGCTTTTCGTGGGGCTGATGGTGACCGCAGACGGGCCGCAAGTGCTGGAATTCAACGTGCGCTTTGGCGATCCGGAAACCCAGGTGGTGCTTCCACGTTTAGAGAACGACCTGGTCGATCTCTTTGACGCCGCCATCGATGGGCGCTTAGCGGACATCCGCCCGCGCTGGTCACCGCGCAAAGCCGTCACCGTGGTGCTCGCCGCCGGCGGCTACCCGAACGCCTACGAGAAGGGTGATGTCATCAGCGGATTAGCGGAGGCCACCGCGCTCCCCGACGTGCTCGTATTCCACGCGGGCACGCGCCTCGTTGACAGCAATATCGTCACGAACGGCGGGCGTGTGCTCAACGTCACCGCGCTGGGCGACACGTTTGCGGCGGCCATTGACCGCGCCTACGCGGCAGTGGAGAAGATATCCTGGCGTGGCATGACGTACCGCCGCGACATCGCTGCCCGCGTCCGCGAGTAACGCGGCGCTTTCGCACACCAAACTGACAGAAACCCGACGAGAACGCCTTTCTCGTCGGGTTTCTGTCATCTCCTTGCCTTGTTATTGGATCACGCCCAGCGCAACAGCGTGCCGCCCCAGGTTAAGCCGCCGCCGAATCCCAACATCAGCACCAGGTCGCCTTTATGGAG
>DASXVL010000116.1:0-14741 GCA_036504255.1 Armatimonadota bacterium
CCCACCCTTCCAAACAGTGCTTAAAACTTTGAGCTGGGCTGTAGTAGGTCTCCGATCATCACAGGAATCTTGTCGCGATCTGCTGGTGTTATCTGCTGAGGGGACACGGGCAGCGGTCACGCGTCCTGCGGCACGCGGGCAGCCGGGACGGGACGCGGTTTCTCGGTGAAAGATTTCACGGCCTGGCTGAGGCCGCGGTAGTTGAAGGCGAAGATGAGGCCGCAGAGGGTCATCAGGTACGGCTGGCCGGGCAGCGCCACGCTTTGCAGCACCATGAGCAGCGCGAGCGTGACCCACGGGGCGGGAAGGGCGAAGATGCGCGCGAAGTAGCGCGTATTGAGCGTATCGAGCACCTTCACCGAGGTGACAGCCAGGATGAGCAGCGCGGGCCAGACGAGCAGCGGGTGGAAGATCTGCCAATCGATGAAGAGACCGCGCCAGATGAGATGGCAAAACAGGAAGGCGAACGAGTTGCGCCCCACGTAGAGCACCCAGGAATTGGTGCAGAGCGCCTGCCAGCGGCGCAGCAGCGCGAACATGCCGAACTGCACGGTGACGCAGAGCAGGAAGTAGCCGAGCGGCATGTTGAATTTGTCCGTCCACACCGGGCCGAACGTGTGAGCATAGCCGTAGCTGGCAAGCAACGCGCTGCCGGTGAGCACGAGCAGGCTGAGGGCGATGCGGCGCACCAAGTGGTCGGGCAGGCGGTAGGCAATATTCCCCAGGAAGGGAAAGATGAGCCAGGGCACGAGCGGGAAGACGCCGGGGATGGTGAGGAACTGGCGTCCGGGGAAGGGCGGCAGCAGCGGCACCAGCAGGAAATGTACCAAGGCGAGCACAACGGCGACGAGCGTGTAGCCGAATACGGCGCGCTTGGAAAACGCCTTGGCCACCAGCACGGTACAGAGAATGGTCATACCGGCGAACTGCGGGATATCCGATTCCAGATTGTGCAGCAAGTCAGGCCGCCAGAGCGTGTTGTAGGAGAGGCCGAGCACGGCGAACAGTGCGGCGAAGGTCGCAAAATAGCGTAGCGGATGCCGTTGCGCTTGCAGGGAATTCACCACGCCCGACACGGAGAAAAAGAGCACAGGGGCAAAACGGGCGATAAACGCGACGACCGCCGCGAGGGGGAAGAGCACCGCGCCATTGGCATGCACCAGCGCATGGGAAAAGACCATGAAGATGCAGCCGATACCTTTAATAAAATCCAGCGAATGATCTCGTTGTGCCATACTACCGCGCCCACGACAGCGCGGCAACAATGTCGAAGCCTGCCACGCGCGCTCAGTATAACAGATTCCGCTATAACTACTGAAACCATCGTGATACTTTACGCGTTGCGTCTCGCGATGCAACCGGTTTTGGTCATCGCTCACAGGAGAAGGTCGGGCTCGTGTCAACAGCACTGTCTGGAACAGGGCCATAGCCCGGCTATCCAGGGCTGGAGATAACAGCGTGGATGTGTTTGCGTATGAGGGTTCGCGCGCAGCGAGTCTCGCCGTCTGTTCCCTCACCAAGAACGGCCGGGCTCGCGCCCAGTTCCAAACAGTGACAATCATTCCGGCGCAGGGTTCACGAGCAACACGCGCGCACATGACTCAATATGGGATGTTTTTTAAGCAATTGGCCTGCTCAGAGGAAAAAAGTCCCACCCCACGGCAGGCTTGGGGGACAGGCCATCCACGCCTGCCCCCCAAAAGACCAGTCGTTTACGGCAACCGTTCCAAACGAACGGCTACCATGCGGTCGGGCTGTAGCGGGCCGATATTCACGCCTGCGGCGATCTCCTGTGCGCTATTGCGTCCCAGCGCTTTTTCGGCGTCGGGGTCGATGCGGCGTATGGCGTAGTTGCCCTCCGGCAACCCGGCCAGCGTGAAGACCGGCGTGCGCGGCTCCGTGCCGCGATTGATGAAGACGGCGTAATGTACGTCGCGATTACGCTTGTAATAGCCGAGCAACGCGCCGTTGGCGGAGTCCCAGCGCAGCGGTTGGTTCATCGCTGCTCCGGACCAGCGCACCACGGCGTCAAGCAGCGGATTGAGCGCGTTTTCGATCTGCTTGATGGCCGGTTCCCACAGATCGTAGAACTCCGGCTTGCCGTAGGCCCCCCAGATTTTGCCGATGTCATGTTCGCCGACCTTGCCGGCGAGGAGCAGTACCTGACCCTTGCCCACCGGCCAGAGCACCGCGCCCGGTTGCCCGTCGATGGCGCCGAGCACCTGGCCGCCTGCAGGCACGGCGAGAGTGGGGTACGCCTGCACGGGGATGCTCGCCACCCCGGCAAAGACGGGGTTCCCCGGTGTGAACTGCAGCGTGCCGTGACCACCCAGCTTCTCCATCTGCGCGGGATCGACGGGGTAGCCCAGGCGCGTGAGCAGCGTCCAGCGCTTCTCCGTGTCACCCAGTACCGCTTCACCGGAGTTGGAGAAGAGCACCAGCTTGCCGCCTTGCTCGACCCACTGCGCCAGCCCCTCGATGTTTTCCGCCGGGATGATGCGCGAATGGTCATCAATGATGAGGTCGTAGTTCTTCAGGTCTTTGAAGGCCGCGTCGGAGAGTTGCCACTGCATCCAGTTGCCCGGTTTAACCATCCAGCGGCTATACGCCTGCATGTGGTACCAGCGATCCAACTCGATGTAGCTTTGCGTGCAGCGTCCCTCCTGGTGGTTCGTCGCGTAGGAGTGCAGGCCGAGCACACGACTGCGCGGACGAGTGGCATCGGAGAGCTCCAGCAGCAGTTGTTTGGTCTCCGGGCGCGAGAAGGCATCCCAACACGGGTTGTCCGTCCAGCAGGGGAAGACATAGTTCACCTGCTTCGTCTTCACCGTGCCACAGTTGAAGAGCAGCCAGTTCAGCGCGCGTTCCTTGCCGAAGTAGGCGTTCATCGGGCCCCAGGGCTCGATGCGCGACCACTTGCCGGGCGCTTCCATATCCAGGCTGAGGCGAATGAACTCCAGCGTCTCGCCGCCGTTGTTGCCGCCGGGAATATTGTACTGGTCGGTCAGTTCGATCTGGCCGCGCGCCTGACCGGGCACCAGCCAGTTGCCGATCATGCGCGTGGAGTCATATTTGCGAATGAGATCGTACACTTCGCGGCAGCGATCTACCATGATCCAGTCACGGAATTCGAGGGTATCGTTCTGCAACGGGCGTAATTCCAGGTAGGACGACCAGTCCTTATCCTGCGGGCCGCCGTACCACGCCGGCTTGCCGATCTTCACCGCGTCCCAGCTCTTGTAGGCAATGCCGTGTCGCTTGGATACTTGTGCCAGCGTGTATCCCTTCTCCTGCTGCAGCCAGCGCACGAACTCACGACGGTAGGGCTCGGAATAGTCGAAATCCGTATAACCGCCCGGGAAGAGCCAATCGACATGGCCGTAAATCTTGAACTGCCAGATGCCCACCCACGGGTTGTCCTTGTAGCGCTTCAGGCAGAGTTCCACGGTTTTGAGAATCTCCTCCCGGTTCTTGGGGCCTGCCAGGCTGAACATGCGGTTCACCCCTTCGCCGACCTTGCCGTCCGCGTCGCGCGCATACTCGTCTTCCAGCCACCACTTGTGTTCCTCGTCGAAGTTATAGTTCCACAGGCCGAACTCGATGCGCACGCCATACTCCTCGGCAAGGCGCAGGCAGTGGTCGTAGTAGGCGAAGTTATACACGCCGGGCAACGGCTCCACCGCCGCCCAGGTGGGCATGGGGCAGAGCATGTTGCCGCCCGCCTTTTTGATCTCGCGGAAATGCGCGGGGCCGGGCAGAAATTGCGGGTGCGACGACTGATGGTACATCTCCGTCGTCCAGAGGATTTTCCCCTCACCGACCAACGCCTCAGGCGAGGGCGCGTCCAGTGGTTTGCGTGCACGGAAGGGTTGAATATGCTGCAGGATGTCCGGGTCCTTACTGCCGCAAAGGATGAACGTCTGGTTGATGAGCGCACCCTGGTAGCGCAGGCTGACGCAGCAGAAATACGGGCCCTGCTCGGCGGGGGTGTAGCGGAAGGTGTACGTCTGCCCCTTACCCGCCGCCAGGTGCGGCGTCTCCGTCTGTGTCGGCGCGACCGGGCGCAGGTAGTAGTCGCTCCATTCCGCCGTCACCGTGTAGTCACGCGCGCTCTGCGCGTCGGGGTTGGCGATGGCCGCGCACACTTCCAACGGCTTGCCGAAGGGGAAGATATTCATCGCCTTCGCGGTCGATAGCGTCACCGAGGCTTTGGTGGAGGGTAGCATTTTAATCGGCTGCTCGGGCCCGAAAATATGAAATTCCGCGAGGTGCAGGCTACCCCAGCGATCCGCACGCTGGTCTTCCATCAGCAAGCGCACGCCCCGCGTTTTCTGCGCAGTAAAGGCGGCATCGATGGACGGGCTGTCGCCGATTTTATGCGCGACCGTCTTCCAACTTCCCTGCGCGTCGCCCTCCCACACCTGTATCGTCCAGCGCGTGAGCGTATAGCCCCCGCCTGCCGGACGCGCGGTCACACGGTTGACCGTCACCGGCGTCTCGCCGGGGAACCACGCCTCGATAATCCATGGGAATACATAAGGCGTCGGGCAGTCCAACTGCGTGTCGTTCTTATTGTCGACCAAAATGGCCAACGGCCCCACATACGCAAAGGGCTCTTTATAGGCATAGCCCTCCGCCCGGTTATTGGCGCACATCACCGCCCGCTGTGCCAAATCGATGTCAGCGCCCAACGCGGCGCTCGCCAACGCGAGTAGCAGGCACGAGAGAAGAGGAAGCCATCGAGAACAATGCATCTGTGTGTTCCTTTCCACAATTGGTATGTTCGAAATAACGGTGGTTATCTGCCCTGGAAAGGGCTGGCGTGTTTTGCTAGCAAGGGCTGGCCGCAAGTCCATAGCACCGTTTGGAAGGGTTCGAGCCGCGCGCGAGCCGCTCTCCCTCCCACCTCACAACATGAACCGCGTATAGCCCGGCAAGCCCTGCCGCGTATTGAACGCGACCACCGTCTCCAACAGGGCGCGCATTTGCGCCACGGAAAAATGCTGCGTGATGCCGAAGGCCTGAATTTCCTCCACCGCCTCCTGCTCCAGTAGCGGCGTCAGGTGGGCGGCGATGGCCGCCCCGCTCATCTCGTCGAGCAGGATGGGGTCGAGCATCGGCTTAAAGGTGAGGCCGGGAATCGTGTGCGTCGCCCGCGCGATATCGGAGGTCCAGTCGGCCTCCAGCATCGCCAATTCTTCTATCTGGCGATAGGTGTCCAGGTAGTCGTCCACTTTCGTACCGCAGTGATGGATGCCCATGGCGCGCGGGTGTCCCATCAGGTAGCTCGACAGGGTGGAGATGCGGCTTTCGTGCACGCGAAAAAATCCCTCGTAGAGCGCGGGGGCGATCATGCAATTTTGACAACTGCCGAGCACGAAATAGGGGAGGTGGCCGCAGGTATCCTTCAGGAACACGAGGTGGCGATAGAGCGTTTCGCCGATCACCTCCGCCAGGTGATGGACCAGCGCGGGCTCTTCGGAGAAATCATAAAAGAGTTCTTGTCCGCGTAGCTTCAACGCCTGGTAGAGTAGGCCGGAATAAGAGACGCAGGTGACCGATCCGTGCTCCGCTTTCGTCGCCAAGATTGCCGCGCGCAAGGCCTGCACCGGGGCGTTGCTGGCGTAGTCCGGCGGTTCCAACGCGAGGAGCTGTTCGCGGGAGAGGGGAACCACTTCGTAGCCGCCCAGGCTCGTCGGCGTCAATGATGCCCCCAACGCGCACGCCATGGTGAAGCCATGGTTCGGGTCCGTGGCCATGGGCGGCCAGGCCGCGCCGCGCGGAAACGTTAGTAGGCCGGGGAACACCTCGTCCAGCCGTGCCTGCCGCGCCTGCGCCGTGCTCTCCGCCGATAGGCCGAGTTGCTCCGGCCACCACTTATCCATGACCGTCACATTGAGATGGCATCGATTGTTCATCACGCTGCCTCAACCAGGTAGCTAACGCGCTATCCTGGAACCGTTTCCAAGTGATGCGCTATGATAACATACGTCGTCAAGAATTCCAAGCAGGGGGCGAGCCGGCGTACAGGACATCTCGCCTGTTGTAGCGAAATCTTTTCCCTACAGAAAGGAGCTGCTATGACCATCACTGAACTACTGCTGCCGGAATTCGATACGGAAATGGCGAACACGCGCAAAGTGCTGGAGCGCATTCCGGAAGATAAATTCGGCTGGCGGGCGCATGCCAAGTCCGCGACTATGGGAGAAACGGCGACGCACCTCGTCAACATGACCACCTGGGTCTATAACATCCTGGATACCGACTCGATCGATTTTGCCCCCACGCACGGGGAGCCCCCCGTCCGGCCGACGCTGTTGACCAACCGGCAGGAGATGCTCGCGCGTTTCGACGCCAACGTCGCCGCCGCCCGCGCCCGCCTCGCCGTCGCCACGGATGACGAGTATCAGCAAACGTGGAGCATGTTGAAGGCCGGTCAAGTGCTCTTCAGCCAGCCCAAAAGCCAGGTGCTGCGCAGCTTTGTCATGAACCACACCATCCATCACCGCGCCCAACTGGTGGTCAGCCTGCGCCTCAACGATGTCCCGCTGCCCATGCTCTACGGCCCGACGGCCGACGAACAAGGCATGTAGTGGCCGCGGACGTCAAGCGTCCACCCGTTTTCATTGCGCGGGCCGCCCGCCGTGGCGGCCCGCGCGTCCCACAACCGCAGCCGTGCGGCGAGATGAGGCAAGAGATGCGTCGCATTGGTGGCGTATTTCCTGTGCGCATTCTTCTGCTATAATGTGGACGGTTGGAGTGAAGAGCATGTGCCTACACATTACCGTTGATCCACAGACGATCGCCGAGTTCTGTCGGCGGCATCATATTCACAAATTGGCATTCTTCGGCTCCGTGCTGCGCGACGATTTTCGCCCGGACAGCGACGTCGATGTGTTGGTGGAATTCGACCCGGCGTATGTGCCCGGGCTCTTCGGATTACTGCGCATGCAGCGCGAATTCTCGCAGTTGGTGGGGCGCGAAGCGGATTTTCGCACGCCCGACGATCTCGGCCAATTCATTCGCACGCGCGTGCTTGCGGAAGCCGCGGTGCAATATGCTGCCTGAACTCGTGCCTCACGTCAGGGCTCTTCTCGCATCAGCGTGACAGATTCCGCCATCATCGACGCATGATAGCACATGCGCCACTTCTCCGCCCTCCGCTATATTGACAGCCAATCGCTACACTGCAATACTAGGGCGTATTGGAACGCGGACACCGCGTTCGTGTCTATGCCGGAGGAGAACTATGCACCATCTGCTGTTTGCGCGCACCGCGTTGTTGTTAGCGTGCGCCGGTTTGGGCCTGGCGGCCTTTGCGGCGAAATCGGAAAAGGGGAATGTGATGTATCCGCAATTAGTTGACGTTTGCCAGCGCATGGCCGCGGGCAAGCATGTGACCGTCGCGTATCTGGGCGGCTCCATCACCTGGGGCGCCACGGCGACCGATCCGATGAAGACCTCGTACCGCGCCTTGACCACCAAATATCTGGAAACCGCGTATCCGAACGCGCACATCACCGCAGTGGACGCGGCCATCGGCGGCACCGGCTCCGCGCTCGGCGTCTTCCGCATGGATCGCGACGTGCTGCCCTACCAGCCCGACCTGACCTTCGTCGAATTCGCCGTGAATGACTCCGGTGACCCGAACACGCAGGAAACCATGGAAGGCATCGTGCGCAAGCTGCGCACCGCCAACCCGAACATGGCCATCGTCATCCTGAACATCGGCGCCGGCTATGACTACAAGGTAACCCCTGCCAGCTTCAAGCACCAGGAATTGGCCGCGCACTACGGCTTGCCGCTCATCGACATCGGCACCCAGGTGCAGGACAAGGTGAAGAATAAAGAGCTCGACGGCCACGCCATCCTCACCGACGGCTGCCACCCGAACGACAACGGCTACCGGATCTACACCTCCATCATCGTGGATGAACTGAATCGCTTGCTATTGGTAAAAGGCACGGCCATCACCGCGCTTGCCGCGCCCATGACCCCCAACCGCTATGAGACCGCTGCCATGCTGGAACTATCCACGCTGCCCGCGCTCTCCAGCGATTGGAAGCGCGACACGCCCGCCGTCGTCGGCACCTGGTTCGACCATACGCCTTCGCGCTGGATGAGCTCGGTCATCGTCGCCACCAAGGACAACGCCACGCTGACCTTCGACCTGAACTGCAAAGGCGTCGGACTCTACTACGAAATCATGAAGGGCGGCAGCCTGTTGCACCTGAGCGCCACCGGCCTGAAGCCGATGGACATCGCCAGCAAGATGGACCTGGACTACGGCCGCGTGTCCTACCAGTTCCAGTTGGGCGATACGCTGCAGAAGCGCACCATCACCCTCACTGCCGACAGCAAAAACACCGCCCGCGTCGCCTACCTCTTCTACACGAAATAATTGCTGCGTCACGGATAAAACTCATCGACCGGGTGGAACAACCTCTACCCGGTCGATGTGCTCCCCCCTGCCCTGCCCCTTGCCTGGCGCGTCACGCGCGGCGTCCTTGCCGCCGTGAGCCCCATTTGTTTCATGGTGGCGCTCCACTACGCATCACACAATGACGCCAAATAATTGTGACACTATTTATGTCCCACGCTCTACCAAAACTCTTCCATGCTCGCTATACTGGTGACACTTTGCTTATTGAGTAGGTGATCCCATGACTTCACATGATCGCGAAATTTTGCGTACGCTCGCCCGCCGCGTGGCGGAGATCGCCGCGTGGCCGGAAATGGCGGAGAAGCGCGCGCTGTGGAAACGGCATAACGACTTGCAGCCCACGCGTCCGCTGGTGCTGATCTTCCCTGAAGGGGCGTGGGCTGAACTGCTGCCGGACGCCGCCATACAATGCGAGGACGCACAGGCGCGCTCGCTTGAGCGGCAACTGCGCGAGCGCATTTACACCGCCGAGCATTTTTCCTGTGACAACGTGACGGAAAATCGCGTGGTCGTCAACACCGTCGTCAATAACTCCGGCTGGGGCCTGGAGATGAAATCGCACGCGCGGACTGAGGAGCGCGGCTCCTGGTCGTTCGACCCGGTGATCAACACGCCGGACGACCTGAAAAAGCTGCGCGTGCCGGAGCTCTCGGTGGACGAGGCGGCGACGGCCGTGAGACTCGCCCTGCTACAGGATCTCTTCGGCGACATCCTCGACGTGCAGCAGAAAAGCGTCGCGCATATCTCTTTCCACCTGATGAACCAGTACACCGGCTGGCGCGGGTTGACGGAAACCATGCTCGACATGTATGAAGAGCCGGAGATGCTGCACGACGCCATGGCCTTTATGGAGGCGGGACATCACCAGATTGTGCGACAGCTCATCGACCTCAACCTGCTCAGCCTCAATAACGATGACACCTATCATTCCTCCGGCGGCGTGGGCTATACCGATGCACTGCCCGCCCCCGGCTTCGATCCATCACACGTGCGCCCGTGCGACATGTGGGCCTCCGCCGAGGCGCAGGAGATGGCGCAGGTCTCGCCGGAGCAGCACGCCGAGTTCATCCTGCCCTACGAAAAGCGCCTGCTCGCGCCCTTCGCGCTGAATGGCTATGGCTGCTGCGAAGACCTGACGCGCAAGCTCGACGACGTCTTCACCATCCCCAACCTACGGCGCATCTCCATCTCCCCCTGGGCGGACGTTGATGCCTGCGCGGAGAAGCTGCGCGGCGACTATATCTTTTCCTGGAAAGCGCACCCCGCACACGTGGTGGGCCATTTCGACCCGGCGCAGGTGCGCGACTACATCGCACACACCGTGGCGGTGGCGCAGGAGCAGGGCTGCGTGCTGGAGATGATTCTCAAGGACACGCACACCTGTGAATTCCACCCCGAGCGCCTCGACGCCTGGTCGCAGATCGCCTACAGCCTTGCCACCGGCGACGAGCGGGTGATGGCAGGAGTGGACATCTCGTAAGCGGCCGTGCGCGCTCCGCGCAGTCCGCCGCCCAACCGCTTATCGCCGATGCCACCAGCGGGCGATTCGGCGCAGTATCCGGGCCAAAAGCGAGGGCTGCGCGGGTGCCCGACGTGGGCCGGGCGGGGGACGGTGTTCTGCGCGGGCGCGTTGCACGGCGCGGAGGCCGACAAGGAAAAACGGGTTCATGAGACCTCCTCCACTGCGCAGGCTTTGGGTGCCCGCGGGCGCGCCAGGTACGCGTGCGCAGCGCTGATTTGCGCATGCGAGCCCATGACTATCACGGTATCGCCCGCTTGCAGTGCAAAGTCTGGGCGGGGGTTGGCGTGCATCACCTCGCCAGGCCGTTGCACGGCGAGCACGGTGACCCCGCAGGTTTGCCAGAGCGACAACTCCTGCAGCGTAATGGGGTCCGCCTCGGGCGCAATGGGCATTTGCGCGACGTTGGTATCGAACTTCTCATCATGAATGACCAGGTCGAGGAAATCCATGGTGCCGGGGTTCGACACGGCGGCGGCCATGCGCCGTCCGCCGAGGATGTAGGGGGACATCACCAGGTTCGCGCCCGCGCGGCGCAGCTTGTCTTCGTTCTCTTCGCGAATCGAGCGCGCGACGATCTCCAGGCGTGGGTTCAGCCCGCGCGCCGTCAGTACGATGAAGACGTTTTCTTCGTCGCTGGAGGCCACCGCGATGAGCCCCTTGGCGCGCGCGATGCCCGCCTTACCCAACACCTCGTCCTGGCTGGCCCGGCCGACGACGTGCGGCACGCGTTCCTCTTTCAGGCGCGGGAGTTGCTCGGGATTGTCCTCGATGACCACGAAGGGGATGCCCTGACGGCGAAAATCTTTCACGATCTGCTGCCCCATGCGCCCGTAGCCGCACACGACGTAATGTTCGGTGATCGTTTCAATGAGTCTATCCATGGTTTCCCTCGCAATCTCCTCCTCGGTGAGGAACAACAGGTCCACCGCTTGCACGGCGGCATCGTCAAATGGCACGAGCAGCAGTCCCGGCGAGGCGGTGAGCAGGAATTGCCCTTCCTCACGACTGCGGGCGGTGAAGGCCAGGTTGCCGGTGTACCCGGCGTGGCGCACGGCGCGCGCCAGCGCGATGTTGCTCTGCGGCTCGCGGATGGCGCTGACCACCCAGGTGGCCTGATCGAGCGGCAGCGTGGCGGCGAAATCCGGGTCTTCCGCATCGCCGAACACGGCAGGCCAGCCCCGTGCCGTCCATGCCGCCACCGCCTGCGGGTCAAAGTCCACCCCGAGCACCCGGCGGTCGCGGGCGAGCAATTGCATGGCGATACTGCTGCCGTAGCCACCGATACCGCAGAGAATGATGTCCGCGGGTTCGGCGACCGGGGCCGTGGTCTTGGCCACCGCGCGCCGTTGCGCCAGCCGATCGAAAAGCGTCAGATAGGGCGCGAGGCGGTCATACAGTGCCTGCGCGTGCTGGATGAGGTAGCCGGAGAGACCGATACTGAGCAAACCGACGAAGGTAACCACCCCAACCGTATCGCGTGCGACGTGCCCCGCGCTCGCGCCCATGGCGAGCAGGATCAAGGAGAACTCACTGATCTGCGCTAGGTAGAGGCCGGTCATAAAGCCAATGCGTTTGCGGTAGCCCATCCATGCCATGACGAGCATGATGAGGAGCGGCTTCACCAGCAGCACGAAGAGCGTCAGCACGACGGAGAGCGTCACCTGCGCGCCCAGCGCCCCGATATCGAGTTGGCTGCCCAGTTCGATGAAGAAGAAGAGCAGCAGAAAATCGCGCAGGCTGACCAGTTTCGCGCCGAGAATTTCCCGGTAGGCGGTGGAGGCCAGCGACACCCCGGCGAGGAAAGCGCCGACCTCTTTGCCCAGCCCCAACACCTCGCCCAGCAACGCCAGCAAGAGCGCCCAGGCGATGCCGCAGAGCACGAGCAGTTCCGTCGAACGCGAGACCAGCGGGAGGAGCCGGGGGAAAAGGAAGACGGTCACCGCCCAGATACCGGCGAGGAAGGCTGCCCCTTTGCCCAGCATGAGCGCTGCCTGTACCGCCGGGTGGTGGCCTCCGGTGCCCGCCACCGCCGAGAGCGCGATCATGGCGAGTACTACCACCAGATCCTGCACGATGAGCACACCCAGCGTCAGCCGTCCCTGCAACGAATCGGTTTCATGCTTATCGGAGAGCAGCTTGACGATGATGATGGTACTGGAGAGAGTGAGCGCGAGGCCCACGTAGAGCGCGGACACCGGCGACAGGCCCAGGCCGAGCACCAGCCCAAAGCCGACGGCCAGTGTCACGAGCACCTGCGCGAGGCCAACGGTTACCACGACCATACCCATGCTGCGGATGATGTGCAGGTCGAGGCGCAGGCCGACAACAAAGAGCAGGAGCGCCAGCCCCATCTCCGCCAGCACGTGAATCTGATCAGCGGACTGAATCCAGCGCAACCCGGACGGCCCCACCAAAATGCCCACCGCAATGAACCCGATCACCAGCGGCTGGCGCAGGCGCAGCACAGCCACGCCTGCCAACGCGGCGATCAGCAGCAATACGACCAGTTCACTAAAGACAGTATGTAAGCCGATGAGCGGCATTGGACCTCTCTCGTATGCTGTCCAACTTCCGGGGTGCTACCCCATCGTTCCGGGAGGTTGTGTACCCTCATCCCAGCCCGCTTTCAGGGGGAAGAAGGAACGCATACTGGCAAATACGCTGACAACCAGCCGCATGCGGCCAGCCAGCGTGTACACGATTATGCGCAGCGGAGATGCCGGTTGGGGGGACGGGAATGCGTGGCGAAGCCGAGGCACGCGGGGTGCGAACAGCAGGGTAGCGCAGGGCGGCAGTACGCATCGGCGCACGCGGACAGCGAGAAGGTTTGCCGGGCGTGAACGGCCACGGCATCGGGATGCGGGAGCTTAACTTGCGGCGACACCGCGCATGACAGGCATGCGATGAGCATGCCTGGTGGGGTGATACCATCATCGGCGGGCACGACAGCGGACAGAGCGTGTCCACACGGGGCAACGCACACGGCGTCAGCGTGCACGGCGCTGAGCAACAGCGCGACGAGCACCAGCATGGTACTGCCTATACCCAGCAGACGACGGCTCCGCATGACCACCACAGTATGCCTGACCCGCCCGGCGCGTGTCAATGCGTACCCCCGTGCATCAGCTGCGCTGCCGCGACGGCGTTCTCGACTTGCAGCCTAACGCCGTGCGTACTGTTGTGTTCGGGGCGATGCGGGAGGGCAGCGAATGCCATGTCATCCTCCGAACGGTCACGCCGCTGCAACCGGCCATGGTCGGTTGCAGCGGCGTTGTTGCGCAGGGGGACGGGGTACGACTAATAATCGAAGTAATAATTCGGTGCATAGACACAGCGGAACCCATAGTTGTCCTTGCTACTGTCCAGATAGTACAGGCTTTCGCGGTGCGCGGTGCGGCAGTAGTACTCGGCGTTGTCTTTCCACGAGCCGCCACGCAGCACATGGGAGACTCCATCCAGCGGGCCGCTGGGGTTATAGAGAGGTACGGAGGTATATTCATCGTACCAGTCGGCGCACCACTCCCAGACGTTCCCCGCCATATCCTGTGCGCCGCACCAGCTCGCCCCCAACGGGAAACTGCCCACCGGCCAGGTGGACTTCCCAAGGGGGAACGAGTTGTAGGCATTTGCGCACTTCGTCCAATCGCAGCCGTTATACTGATCGAGCTCTGTCGCCGTGCCGCCCCAGGGATAATTATTCCCCCGTGCCCCGCGTGCGGCATATTCCCACTGTGCCTCCGTCGGCAGCTGCACCCGGGCCCACTCAGCATACGCACTGGCATCGTCCCAGGTCACATTGACGATCGGGTGCTGCTGCAGCGCCGGGTCACCCCAGCCGGTTTTTCCTGTCCAGCTCTTGCCCGACGGGAACGGCGGCAGCGCGCGTGATGTGGCGGTGCAAAACGCCCGGTACTGCGCGACCGTCACCTCGTATTTGTAAATCCAATAGCCATCATGTGATACCGAATGCACGGGGCGTTCATTGGCATCCCCCACGCCACCAATACTGCCCATGGGGAACGTACCGGCGGGTACCCAGACCATCGCCGCCCCGTCGGTTGCGTTGGTGCTCGTCACTCCGGTGACGGAGAATTCGGCAACGCTGGTCGCCGTGCCACCGGGGGTGGTGACGGTGATGCGTCCGGTACTGGCGCCACTGGGCACCCGCGCGGTGATGGACTTCGCGCTCACCACGGTAAACCATATGGACGCCGCGCCATTAAATTTCACCGAGGTCGTCCCGGTGAAGTTCGTCCCGGTAATGGTCACAGTCTGTCCGACAGGGCCCTTATTCGGCGTGAAGGAGATAATGGTCGGTGGCGCATAGACGGTGAAGTCCTCGGTGCTCACCGCAATGCCGCCGGGGGTGGTCACGGCGATGGGGCCGGTGGTCGCGCCGCTGGGCACGATGGCGGACATGGAGGTCGCGCTGCCCACGCCGAATGTCTTCGCCGGTGTGCCGTTAAACGTCACCGCAGTCGCCCCGGTGAAGTTCGTCCCGGTGAGCAACACGACTCGTCCGACAGGACCGAGGGTCGGCGTGAAGGAGACGATGGTCGGTGGCTGATAGACGGTGAAGGTGGCTACGCTCGTCGCCGTGCCGCCATCCGTGGTGACCGCAATCTTGCCGGTGGTCGCGCCGCTGGGCACGGTGGTGGTGATGGCGGTATCACTATCTACGGTGAAGCCGAGCGCCGGTGTACCGTTGAACGTCACCTCGGTGGCGCCGGTGAGGGAGGTGCCGGTGATGGTGACGACTTGCCCGAGCGGGCCGCT
>DASXVL010000117.1:0-4253 GCA_036504255.1 Armatimonadota bacterium
GTGTTAGTTCCTTGTATACGACAAGGCGAGACTCCTTCCGGCATTGGTGAAAACGGCTATTGTCGGGGGACAGGCAACGGACGCATGGGTGAAAGTGCGTAACCGGCAGCAACATAGGTGCCTGTCCCCAACCGATGCTGAACACGACAAAGACCGATCTGACATTCGCGGCATAACCTCGAAGTACATGCACCGCTTACGACGTGTTAGCAGGGAAGCACGGCGGTGAAGCGAACAAGAGAAACACGGGTCGATGTACCCGCTATGCAGAAAGGTGCTTCAATGCGTACCATGCTTCTCTCCTGGATTGTGCTGTTGTGCTGTATCCTCATTTCGGCGTGTGCCTGGGGTAAAGATGAGGACAAGGCCGTGCCCGCGCCGATTGTCTTTCCCGGCGCGGTGTCGGCTTATCATGGCTTTACCCGCTATGACTTTGTCGTCGATGAGTGCAAGGCGATTGTTGTAGCGCCGAAGGCGCCGTTGCCGGGCAACCCGTGGATTTGGCGCGCTGAATTTTTTGATGCCTTCCCCGGCGTGGACCTGGCGCTGTTGGACAAAGGCTTCTACCTGGCCTATATCACGGTGGGGAATACTTTTGGCTGCCCGGACGCCATGAAACACTGGGACGTGTTTTACGCGGAACTCACCAAGACCTACGGGTTCTCGAAGAAGCCGGCGCTGGAAGGGTTGAGTCGCGGCGGGTTATACATTTACAACTGGGGCGCGGCTAACCCGCGCAAAGTGGGCTGCCTCTTCGGCGATGCCCCGGTGTGCGATTTCAAAAGTTGGCCGGGCGGCAAAGGGAAAGGCTCGGGGAGCGCGGGGGATTGGGCGCAAGTGATCAAGCTCTACCACTTCACCGATGAAGCGGCGGCGCTCGCGTATGACAAGAACCCAATCGATAATTTGAAACCGCTGGCGAAAGCGCATGTGCCGATCATTCATATTTATGGCGACGCGGACACCGTGGTACCGTTCCAGGAAAACACTGCTATCGTGCAGGAACGCTACCAGAAGCTGGGTGGTAAGATCGTCACCATCGCCAAACCGGGCATTGGACACCATCCGCATGGCTTGACCGATCCCACTCCCGTCGTCAATTTTATCATGGAGCATTGTACCGGCAAAAACGCAAAGTAGTGACATCGATACCCGCGAGAGGCTGACCCTCTCGCGGGTATCGTGTGTTAACCGAACGCGTAACTCGCCATGCTCAAGATGCCGTAGCTAAAGCTGTCGTGGAGTTTTCGTGCGACAGCGTTTTCCCCTCCGGCGCCCAGTGCGACGAGCAGCGGCATGAAGTGTTCCTCGGTCGGATGGTTGCGCGTCGCCAACGGCGCGCGCTCCCGGTACGCCAGCAGGTCGTCGAGCTTCCCACCCAGCACCACATCGGTCAGCCAGGCATCGAACGCGCGCACCCATTCCGGCGGCGTGACGTCGGGCGTTTCAAAATAGGGGCCGATCTCGTGCAGGTTGTGCGTCGCGTTGCCGCTGCCGAGAATGAGCACGCCCTCCTCGCGCAGGGGGGCCAGCGCCTGCCCAAGCGCGTAATGATCCGCCGTACTTCCGCGATGTAACACCGCCAGTTGAATCACCTGGATGCCCGCGTCAGGGTACATGAGCGAGAGCGGCACCCATGCGCCATGGTCCAGCCCGCGTTGCGGTTCGATCGCGCAGTCGATACCCGCCGCGTGCAATAAGTCGGCCACGCGCGCGGCGACTTCCGGTGTGCCCGACGCCGGATACTGTATGCGATACAATTCAGGCGGGAAACCGTAGAAATCATAGAGCGTGTCCGGGTGGGGCGCTGCGCTCACCGATGGGGTCATCGTCTCCCAATGCGCCGAGGCGCACACCACGGCCTTCGGCCGGGGAAAATCGCCGCCCAAACGCTGCAGAAAATGATGCGTCGGACTGGCATCAATCGCCAATGTCGGCGCGCCATGCCCGACAAAGATACTCGGTATTGCTGTCATACCCACCCCGTGATTGCCATATGAATTTCCGGGGATTATCTTACCACGATTCACGCTTTCCCAGAGGGGAGGGGCAGGCGTCTCCGACGACAAAGACGCCCGCGCGTCGAGGGCTTCTCAACGCGCGGGCGATTAGTACGCAGCTGTTAGCTCACCTTATTTTTTGCACCCGCAGCAACGACCGTTGCATTTGGTTGCGCCTTTTTCCAGCGTCAGCGTTTTGGTCGGCGCGTCGCAGACTTCAGTTGGGCCGAAGTACTGGATGGGGCCGGGGAAGAGATAGGCGTCGTTGATGGCCCACTCTTCGCGGTTAGCGGCGAAGAACTGGAACGGCTTGTCGTTCAGGTCGGTGAGCGCTTTTTTGATGACCGGCGTCGGCTTGCCTTTGCGCATTTCCATGTTGAGCATCATGGTGACCGGCGTGCCGCCCGCGACCCATTCGTCGCTCGGCTTGGTCAGGTTCTGCACGTTCACCGTATACCCGGTCACACCGGCGCGCACCAACTGCGCGGAGGCATAGCCGAGGGAATAGCAGTAATCCGCGTCAAAGTTGGACGGGAAGGCGCAGCGCCCTTCGTAGCCGAAGAAGTGGCCGAGCGGGCTGAACTTCACGTTGGCGGCTTCCCCCTTGCTCTTCAGCAGGCGGATTCTATCCGCGACGAGATCCATGAGCAGGCGTTCGGTCTCTACCTGGGAGAGCGGCACGTTGCCATGGCTGTCACGGCGCAGCAGCACTTCCTGGATGTCGTTCGGCAGGGAGGTGTAGACGCGCGCACTGTGGTCGGGCAGTTCGCCGCTAAGGAACTGCACGCGTTCGGCATGATCGGGCAAGCTGTGCACGTACGCCTCGTTCTTGCCGAGGATGGTGCTCAATTCGCCGATCATCGTTTTGATGTCAGAGATGAATTCGGGCAAGCCTTCCGGCACGAGCAGGATGCCGTAATTCTTGCCGGCGTCCGCGCGTTTGATGATCACGTCCACAATGGAGCTGACGATTGCTTCCAGCGTGGTGCCATTCGCTTCGATTTCTTCGGAGACAAGGCAGATGTTCGGCTGCGTCTGCAGCGCGCATTCCAGCGCCACGTGGCTGGCGGCGCGACCCATCAAGCGGATGAAGTGCCAGTATTTCACGGCGGACTGCGCGTCACGGCAAATGTTGCCGATGAGTTCCGAGAAGGTCTTGCAGGCGGTATCGAAGCCGAAGGACGCTTCAATCTGCTCGTTCTTCATGTCGCCGTCGATGGTCTTCGGCGCGCCGACCACCACCGTTTTGCAGCCATCGGCTTTCAAGTACTCGGCGAGCACAGCGGCGTTGGTATTGGAGTCGTCACCGCCGATGAACACTAGGCCATCCAAATCCATCTCCGCGAGGTGCTGCTTGCACGCCGCGAGATCTTCCGGCTTCTCGATTTTGTCGCGCCCGCTCATGATCATGGAAAAGCCGCCGGTATTGCGATACGCATCGATGATTTCCGCGGTCAGTTCCTGGTACTTGCCTTTCATAATGCCGCCGGGGCCTTTCAGGAACCCATAGAGCTTTGTCTCCGGATTGGCGGCTTTCAAGGCATCGAACAGCCCGGCGATGACGTTGTGGCCACCGGGGGCCTGTCCGCCGGAGAGGACGACGCCGACCTTCAACGCCGCGGTGCTGATATTACCCGCGCCTGCCACCAGCTTGGCTTCCGGCTGTCCGTAGGTGTTGGGGAATAACTGTGCGATCTGTTCCGCATCGGTTGCAGGCGCTGTGGCGGCGCCGAACTCGACGGTGATACTGTCGCCACGCAATGCTTTCGGCAGCTTCGGCTGGTACGCGGCACGCGCCTGTTGCAGCGCGGAAATCCCTGAACTCATCTTACCGACCTTTCATTTTCATATTACTACTGTACAGGGGATAACCGGCTCACGGGTCGGTTTATCCCAAAACACCTTATTATAATAAATTCCGCCTGTTTTCACAAAGATGCGCGGGCAGGCCGGGAGCGGATGGGGCCGAACGCGATTGCTAGCAGTGGGTATCAGCGTTACAATACGTGAGAGTCCGACGAAGAGGAGAAAATTTATGTTGCAGTTTCTGGTGGATGAGGCCCGCTGCACCCGGTGCCGACAGTGTGTGCACGATTGCCCGGCGCGCGTTATCGCGCAGCAGGGGGATGCGCTGCCCTGCATTGCGCCGGAAAGGGAAGCTGACTGCCTGCAATGCCAACACTGTCTGGCCATCTGCCCGACGGCGGCGTTATCCATTCTGGGTCGTGATCCGCAGCAGAGCCTGCCACTGAG
>DASXVL010000118.1:0-7988 GCA_036504255.1 Armatimonadota bacterium
CAGAGGAAGAGGTATATGAGATGATACGTCAAACGCCGTTTGTCATCACGATCAGTCGCCAGTTGGGGTGTGGAGGGTCCTACTTCGGTCAACGGTTGGCAAGCTTGCTGGGCGTGAAATATGCCGATCATGAGATTCTGCAGCAGGCGGCTGCAGAGCTGGGTGACGACGTTGATCTGCTTGCCTCGCGTGACGAGACCGTCTCACGGTTCTGGGATATCGTCCAAGCGTATTTTGTGATGGGGCCTCCCGATACCACCTACCAGCCGCCGCAGTTGCACATTAGCAGCGACCGTGAACTGTATGACCAGGAGAACGCGATCATCGAGCGCCTGACACGCGAGGAGAGCGCGGTGATCATCGGACATGGCGGCTTTCATGTTTTGCGCGAGCACCCCGCCCATGTCAGTATCTATTTTCATGCCCCAACGCCGTTTCGCGTGCAGCGGGTAAAGGCACTCTATGAAGTCACGGAGGATGCCGCCCGCCATATGATCGCCGCCGCCGATACCGAGCGCGAACGCTATATCCGCGCATTGTCCGGAAAAAGTTGGACGGATCTCCGCAATTACCAGTTAACGCTGGATAGCAGCGCCCTGAGCTTTCCGGCCATCGAGGAACTTCTCCTCGCCTTCCTCGCCGGGCGCGGCATTACGCCCGTGAAATAAGCAGTGTCGTGGTGCGATACTCAGACGAGCGCCAGGTTGTGAGACTTGTTTCATAACCAGATTTATCCTCAGAGTGTAGGCAGGCACGTTGAACGACAGTATGCTTGGGTATCCATCATGGCACGCCCAATGCCCCAGGCAGCCCGGATGTAATAATCCCTGTTCAGAAGGAGAGTCATATGAAACTGTTCTCTCATGGCATCGGTTGCCTGGTGTTGCTCGTGCTGGCGATGATGGTCGCCTCGGCGCAAGCTCCGGCCGATCAACCGTTCTCCGTGAAGCGTGAGGCGTGGAGTTTCGATCGTAGTAACATCAAACACTACGACGCGAGCGAGAAGGCCATCGAGGCCAAGAAAAAGGCTGGCATCCTCAATAATATGGCCGGCTGGGCGGAATATGATGTCGATATGCCGAGCGCGGGATGGTACGAATTGATCCTGCGTGGTGGAGTCCCCGGCTGGCCGCGCGATGTCTTCATCGACGGCAAGCAACTCGTGCGCCAGGGCGTTGCGTTGGCAGAGGATAAGATCGACGGCAACCGCTACAAAGAGCTCAACGTCTATCTCACACAAGGTGAACATCACGTGCGCTTCCGCCGCCTGGGGTTCCCTGGCGTGCTGCCCGATGGCTTTGAACTGCGTACCAGTGGCGGCAATCCTGCCGGGTGTATCTACGGGGAGATCGTAGGATATAATATCGTGCGGGCCGGTGAGACGGTAAAGCTCAAAATTACCGGTGGCGCCGCCATGGCGACGGAGTACGAGATTGTCAGCACAAGCAAGATCACTCCCGGCGAGACGGTTGTCGGCAAGGTCAGCTTCCCCCCCTCGTTGAAACCGATCACGCGCACGCTGGACATCCCCTGTCCGGCGGAAGGCGTGTTCGCCTTGCAGGCCCGCGTGGCAGGTCGCATGCTGCGCCCGAATGATTTGCATGCCAGCACCTACGCGGTGATCGATACCAAGCATGCGGACACCCCGAAGACCCTGCAGAAGACGCTGGTGCATGACATCGACTGCGTGAAGCAGACCGATATGGGCCAGCCGATCAAAACCGGTGAGGGCTTCTGGGAAACCACCGAAGCCACCCGGCTGTCGACCTCGCCCGCCGGGCAATACCGGGAAGGCGGCGACAATACCGATCCCAATCTGCCCTATCCTCCCGGCGCGCCGTCCTATCGCAAATACAACTCCGGGTTCGCCTATGCCATCGACGTCCCCGAGCCGCAGCAGTTGTATCTGCTTGAGGTTGACTACCCGGATGACGACCGGCGCACCACGAACGTCTTTGTGGTGGAACCGGAAAAGGCTATGCCGTGCCAGTTGTACGGCGGATACGAGACCGGCGACTGGTTTGAACTCAGCAACAAGATGCAGACCGAGCAGGTCTTCTTCTGGGCGCGCGGCTCGAAAGTGCGTGCGGCCATTTTGAGCAAAAACCCGGGGATGCGCGCTGCGGCCGCCCATGTACGCGTCTATAAGATTGCCGGAGGTTTCCCCGCTGGTCCGGACGAGCGTCCCGATGGACGCCTGCTCTCGCACTTCTTGGAGGAACCGACGCGTTGGCTGCAACACGGTGTGCCGTCCGCCAGTCTCGACCCCATGTCGGCGGATTTTGTGGCCATCGAACGCTATGTGCGTCTCTGCCGCTACTACGGCTTCAACGCCATCACCCCGACGGAAGCGATTTATCAGGGCACGACGTACTACTCGGATGAATTGGAAGGTTGGTTCGTACAACCCTACGATGCGGTGCGTATCGTGGCGCTGATGAGCGAAAAATACGGCGCGAAGTATGTGCCCGAGTTGCATATTTCCGGTCAGGCCTGGTTCAATACCGAAGTGGTGGATAAGCTCGTGCCGAATAAAAACGACCTGTACATTTACAGTCGTCTCGGCACAAACTCGATGAGTGGGGGGAGCTGGTTCTGCGCTACGTGGAATCCGCTGCATCCGGCCATCCAAGAAAAGTATATTCGCATTGTCGGCGAGTTGGCCGATAAGGTGTCCGATTCCCCGGCCTTCGGCGGTATCTCATCACGCTTGATGAGTTGGGTCTGGCAAGGGTGGAACGGGCTGCCGAGTCTGAATTGGGGGTATGGCGATTGGGATATGACCCAGTTCACGAAAGACACTGGCATTGTGGTGCCCGGTAATCTCACCGATCCGGGGCGGTATGAGAAGCGCTTTGACTTCCTCACCTCCAATGCCATGCGCGGCAAATGGATCGCTTGGCGCAACGGGCGTATGCTCGATTTTTATCGGCGCATTCGCGACCGCATCCGCAAAAACCGCCCGGACGCCGTGCTCTATTTGCCCTATTATGGTGGGGCGAAAGACGGCATGGACTTGACCTTCGGCAGCTATTTCCAGACGGAGAAGGGCGCGTTACTCGAAACAGGCCTCGACCTGGATGCCTTGGCAAAGGAACCCGGCATTAGTGTCTACCCGAACGCCAGTTACGGCCGACGTGACCTGGGGAATGTCATCGCGGATGCCGCGATCTCCGATTCGTTTGCCGACCCGGAGAAGAAAGAACTCGGGTTTTCCTATGAGCGGGCGTTCGGCTTCGGCAACGCCTATTTCGAGGACCAGCCTCAGGTACACGTCCCTGCCCTCGGTCTCCCCGAACTACCCAATGCAAGCGGCAATAACGGCGCGGCGGAAGGCGCTGGGCGCAACACGCTGGAGAAGCTCGCCTACGCGCTGGCCGATCAAGACTCCGGCATGCTGCGTCAGGGTGGCATGGGCTATACCTTCGGACGACCTGACGAATATCGTGAGTGGCTCGCCGAATACGAGCAATTGCCGAAACTGCCGTTCACTGCACTGCAGGAAGCGCGCGACCCGGTGGCCGTTTGGTATCGCGACAACAAAGACGGCTTCTACTTCTACGCCGTGAACCGTGAGCCCTACGATATCACCATCACCTTGTCGTTGGCGAAGCACAAAACCCTCACCGCGTTGGGTACCGGCCAGAGCGTTGCGACCCCAAACGGACAACTGCTGTTGACCTTGAAATCGTATCAGTTACGCGCCTTCCGCGCGGAGCCGGGCACGGTGATCACCGGCGCTACGACCGTGACACCGGAGGAACGCATCAAGATCGTGCGCGACCGGCTGGCATTTTGCCAGCAGTTAGCCAACGACATTACCAACGGGCAGCGCAAAGACGATGTCAGCGCGGATGAGCGTGCCGCATTCCTGAAGCAATTACAAGTCGCCTGGACGGCGGTGGAAGCGCATCACTGGTGGCGGGCACGCACGGCGCTCTCCAGCGAACCAACGATTGCCATCTTCCAGAAATTAGCCATCTGGCCGGATGGTCAATTGCACCGCCGTATGGGCATCGGGATGTTGCATACGGAAAACAGTAGTGGCGTCGAGCCGGCCGCCGCGCCGATGCTCGATGCTGCCACCTTGCAGACGCTGCTCGTACCCGGCGCGCAGGCAAAACTCGTAGAGGGCACCGACTTCAATCCGACCTGGCTGTTTGCGAAGGTGCTCACGAGCGATACCGGCGTATTGGACTTCACCGTGCAGTTGCCGGTGAGCGGGCGCTACCGCCTCTCACTCGGCCATGCGATGCATGACTTCGGCGCGATGAATGTCTCCATCAATGGGAAAAACATGGCGGTGCTTGCGCAAACCAAAACTCCCGGTCAACCCGAACGCACCGTCTTCCCGATTATCGAACTCGCCGCCGGGAAGGTGACGTTGTCGATCCGTGGTCAGGGGATCATCGGCGTCTATGGTGTTACGCTGCAGCCCATCTATCGCTCGGTACCGTCACCGAACTGGGCCACCATCGGTCCCTTCCCCAGCGCATGGTATTCCGGCGCGCCGGGCAGCATGGTGAAAGACGCGATGGACCGCGTGGATTCGCCAATGAAAGAGCTCAATTTCGCCGCCACGTACCCCGGTGAGGGGGACAAGCCGGTGAGTTGGCTCTATGGCACGGAAATTCGTGGTGGCGTGCCGCACTTCGATGAGAAGGCGGGCGTGAGCTTCCTCTTCCGCGCCAAGGTGCAGGAACGGGCCGTGTGCTATGCGGTCACCTATATCACTGCGCCGGAAGAGCGTGATGCGGAGATTCTCATCGGCTGTGACTGGTGGGCGAATGGCTGGCTCAACGGCCAGCAACTGACCAGCGAGCGTCCGGAGAAATACGTCAAGGACGATGGGTGTTACTTCAACGGCTGGCGTCCCACGGCGGCGAAGTGTCACTTAAAGAAGGGCGTAAACACGCTGCTGGTGAAGTCGCACGGCGGCACGGTGGCCAACTGGTTCACCTGCTACATCAGTGATCCGGGTGATCTGACGATCGCACCGAAACCGTAATCGGTCCTCATAGCAAAGCCCCTTCTCCCATTGCTGGGTGAAGGGGCTTTTGTGCGAAAATCAGTTGCGCCCCATGGCGAGGAGAATGCCATGGATAATACTCCACGGGTGCGGAGGATCGCCAGGGATGAAACTGGTTACTGGGAGCAGGTCGGCGACGCCGTTGGCTTCGGCATAGCCGCCGTGGTGGAGGCCGCCACTAATGGCGCTGGCGCCGACGGCGATAATGATGCGTGGCTCGGCCATCGCCTCGTAGCAGCGCAAGAGCGGTTCGCGCATGGCGCGGCCCACCGGCCCGGTTACGATGAGCGCATCGGCAAAACGCGGGGAGGCGACGAAATGCACCCCGAAACGTGCGACATCGAAGACGGCATTCGTACTGGCGACAATTTCCAGGTCGCTGACATTATCGCCGGTGGAGACCTCGCGGATATGGAGCGAGCGGTGGAAAGGATAGGCGCTGGGCGGGGTGCCGGCCGCAGCGGTCGCGCGATTGCTGAGCACTAACGCCGTGCGGGTGTGCGTCGCCGTGCGGGTAGAGCGGTCAGCGACCAGGGTGCGCGTGGGGCAGGCGGCGACGCAGTGATTACACCCGAGACAACGTCCGCGATCAAGGGCGACGACCGTTCCCTGCGTATCCTCGCTCAACGTGATGGCCTGCGTCGGGCAGTGGGCCGTACACGCGCCACAGTTGCGGCAGGGCGCATCGGTAACGGTCGGCAAGCCGGTGGCGTCTTCCGGGAGATTGGGGCAAATATCCCGTTGCGTCTGCAGGCCGGTGCTCAAAATGGCGAGTAAAGGATTACGCATGGTCGATCTCTTCCATCACAGGTCGTTCCCGCTATACGACAGGTTGAAGCTTTTGTTACACACGGGGAAGTCGGCGACGAGATTACCACGGACCGCAATCGCCAGGCCAGTCCAATTATTGAAACTGGGATCTTTGATGGCATAACGAGCAATACGGCCCGCCGCATCAGTGGTCACCCAATGGAGCAATTCTCCGCGCCACGCTTCGACGATGCCGATGCCGACCTGTTCGGCGGGCAGGATGTCCGGGAGCGCGATGGCGATGGGCGCGTCCGGTAAATTGTCCACCAGGGCGGCGATAATATTCAACGAGGACTCGATCTCGTCCGCTCTGACCTGCGCCCGCGCCAACACGTCCCCCGTATCGTAGGAGGTCGCTGTCGGCGCGCATTGCGGGTACATGCCATGCGCATAGCAACTCCGCGCATCGTAGCGACTGCCGCTGGCGCGTCCGGCGGGGCCGACCACGCCAAAGTCTTTTGCCAGCGACGGCGCCAGGCGACCGGTACCCGCCATCCGTTCGATGACGCCGGGGTTTTCCAGCACCAACGGGAGATGCGCGCGCACGCGCTGGGCGAGGGTGGCGAATCCGTCTGCAAAGGCCGTGCGTCGCGACTCATCCAAGTCGCGGGCGACGCCGCCGGGTATGATATAGTACCGCTGTCGGCGCGTGCCGGTGAGCAACTGGCACAGCGCCAGCGTCGCACCGCGCAGCGGCGGGAAGAGCGCCGCGCCCGCGCTATAGCCGATATCGCCGGAGAGCGCCCCGAGATCGCCGATGTGGTTCGAGAGGCGTTCCAGTTCCAACGCTATCGTGCGCAAGGCGGCCGCACGTGGGGGGGGCGTCACGCCGAGCAGCCCTTCCATCGCCACGGCATGCGCCAACGCATTCCCCGCCGCAGTATCGCTGCTGACGGATTCCGCGAGAAAATGCGCCTGCTGCCAGGGTATTTCACACAGCTTCTTTTCGATGCCGCGATGCTGGTAGCCCAGGCGGATTTCCAGGTTAGTGATGAGCTCGCCTAAACAACTGAAGCGGAAATGTCCCGGTTCGATGATGCCGGCGTGAATGGGGCCCACGGGAATTTCGTGAATGCCCTCACCCTTCACCTTCAAGAAACTATACGGTTCACGCGTCGCGCCGGAGGCAGGGTTCAACGGCGTCAGGTCCAGCGGCCAGGCACTGTCGTGGAGCAGGAAGCTCTTCCAGCGCGGATGTCCCTGGGCGCGCAGCCCGAACATATCGCCCACCGCGCGTTCAGCCCAGTGCGCGGCGGGGATGGACGGCGTGAGCGACGGGTAGTCGCGCGTGCCTTCCGGCAGTTCCGCGCTCAGTATGACACCGCCGCCCGTGTTTGTGTCCAATAAGAGCGTTTCCAGCAATACCCGGTCGCGCCGCATCCGTGCCGTCAGATGCCCAAAGCGCCATCCCGGTCCCTTGAGGAGTAGCTTCGCCTGCTCGGCGAGCGTGTCCGCTGTGACTACTAGATGTTGAAAATTTTGTGTTTCCGCCGGTGCAAGAAGCATCATGGCAACGCAACTCCTCTCGTCGCCAGCGTGGACAGCAGCGCCATGGCCGGTGGCGAGACCGCCAAACCGGTGGCCAGTGACACCACTAATAACAGGCCCGGTATCACGGCCCACGACCAGGCAGGAGTCAGGGTGACCGCTTTGGGCACGCGTCCAAAGACCACCCGCGCCAGGTGCAACGTCAGCGCAATGAACGTGATGGTTAGCCCGACCAGCACCACCCCCGCCGCGAGAATCTCCCCGGCAGCCACTGTGTCGCGCAGCAACAGCCATTCACTGATGAAGGTGCCGAACGGTGGGCTGCCGGCAATGGCAAAGGTGGCGGCGGCGAGCGCGACGCCCCACACGGGGGCCAGTTGCAAGAGCCCGCTCAGCTTATTCAACGCTTTTGTGCCGTAGAGATGGAGGATATTGCCCGCGAGCAGGAACAACGCGACTTTCACCAGGCTGTGATTGAGGGCGTGCAGTACGAAGATTGGCGTCGCCCCGATGCCGATGGCCAACGTGAGTAACCCCACATGCTCCACGCTGGAGTAGGCCCACATGCGTTTTAAGTCGTGCTGTCGCAAGAGCATGATGCTGGCGGCGATCACCGTAATGGCTCCGGCGGGCACGAGTAACTGTTGCACCAGCGCGCCCT
>DASXVL010000119.1:0-5234 GCA_036504255.1 Armatimonadota bacterium
GGGGGTCCAGTTGTCCGAGGCGTCTCCTCGGTAAAAAAACTTACGCGGCTTCGGGATGCGTGCCACCACAGTGCGGGCACGCGGCGCCATGATAAATTCGTTGGCAGGCGCCGCAGCGCGCCCAGCCATGCTCACGTTTCCATTCGCGTTCCGCGCGCAAACGGGCAAATACCGGTCCAAGGAGATCGCGCACCTCCGGGTTGCTGACACCGGCGAAGAGGTTGCTGGGCACGGGGCCCGGCGTGGGACGTTCTTCCGGCTGGGGGTGCAGCACTACCAGGTGGCGCGTTTCATCCGTATGCGCTGCTTTCCGCCGTCCCACGCGAAACTCCACATCTTTGAGTGCCGAGCGGCCAAGTAATTGCCGGTAGCGGGTGATGATTTGTGGCTTGAGCAACGCCAACTCGGCGGCCCAGGCGTGAGAAGTCACTCCCACGGTGAGTACACCATCGGTCACCTTCTCCGGCCACGACTTCTGGGCAACAAGATTCCCGACCACCTGTTCCCAGAGCGACATGACCATGACGCGGCGCATGCTGGCCACGAGTTGCCGATTTTTCAGCAACCCGCCAAGCAACGACTGAATGGATGCTTGCCCCTGTATCATGTTACTAGTCTACCGGGCAACGCCCAATCACGCCAGTAGGCGGCGCGTTTTGCGTCAAGCATTTTTTGTGTTAATCGTCCAACATTGCACGGTTTATCAACCAAGGTTGCCTGCAAATAGGCCTTGTAATGCGTCACATGGCCCGTTTCGCCCTCGTTACAGCAATGTCCACCGCACCCGCGTGAACCGCTCGCGCGGCAGATCAGTCATCTTTAGTGAGCCGTCATAGGCTTTCTCCAGTTCACGCCCCAGACGTTTGGCCAGGAATTGCGTAGTGGTTAAAATATAAAGCTCCTCACCACGATCCTCCAGCAGCGCAATGCGCGCGGTGGGATTGGTGGCGCGAGCGCGTGCTTCCTCGTTATGGATGAGGTGCAAGATATCCTGTTTCGCCGCGGAATCACTGCTTAGATGAATAATGACCTCCCCTTCGTAGAGCCGCCGTTCGATGCGGGTACAGCCCGGGCATAAGGTGGTATGGATATCCGGCAGATGCTGCATTTCCCGATAGCGCTCCTCGTCGTATCGCCAATGGTCTTGGTCGAGGAACGCGTGGCAGCGCGAACAGATCGCCGGTCCGGCAAGCTTTTCTTGATCATCAAAGCGCCGGTCGATGAACCGCCAGGCCAACTCGCCCTGCTGGTCGACCGGGGGCTTTCGGATTGCGTTACTTGGTACGCGCATAACGAGCCTCCCCCACGAACGCTCGATGGCGTCGTTCGTGGTCGTCAAGAAACATGTCCCCACCGTGCCGCGCTTTTAGCCCTGCATTCTCGCCCAAATTCTGCACACGCCCTTTTTCTTCGCGATGGCGGGGGATCGCACAAAAGATTTTTTCGCAGAAGAATGAATTTTCACGTGCGCCGTGGAAGAGGAAACTAGCGAAGCGCTGCATCTGCTCTCGCTTGGAGGATCTCATGTCTGTAGATACGCATAAAGTATGCGCGCTGGTACTCGGAGGGGGACGTGGGACGCGACTGTTTCCGCTGACCAAGGACCGAGCCAAGCCGGCGGTGCCACTGGCTGGAAAATATCGTCTCATCGATGTGCCCATCAGCAACTGCATCAACTCGAAGATCGGCAAGATCTTCGTGATTACCCAATTCAATAGCCAATCGCTGCACCGGCACATCCACACGGCCTATAAGTTCGATATCTTCTCGGACAGTTTTGTGGAACTGTTGGCGGCCGAACAGACGGCCAGTAAAGCCGATTGGTATCAGGGGACGGCGGATGCCGTGCGGCGGAATCTGTGGCATTTGACGGACCCCGATGTGGACCGTGTGCTTGTGCTCTCCGGTGACCAGCTCTACCGCATGGATTTTCGCGACATCATGAAGACGCATGAAGAGACGCGCGCGGAGATCACGTTGGCGGCCACCCCGAAACGCCCGGATCAAGCCGAAGGCGCAATGGGCGTCTTGAAGATCGACCGCCATTTCCGCGTGGTGGACTTCGTCGAGAAACCGACGCGGGCCGCCATGCGCGACCTGATTATCGAAGGGGAAGATTTGGCGCCGCTCGGCGTGAAGGCGGAAGGGCCGGTGGTACTGGCCTCCATGGGCATCTACATGTTCAACCGTACTCGGTTGGAACTGGCGTTGGATAACGAGATGGCTGACTTCGGCAAGAACGTCATCCCCTGGTGTATCCAACACATGCGCGTCTTCATTCATCCTTTTGTCGGATATTGGGAAGACGTCGGCACGATCCGTTCGTTCTTTGATGCCAATTTGGCGCTTACGGCGGCGCAGCCCGAGTTCGACTTTTATGAGCCGGGACGCCCGATCTACACGCATCCGCGCTTCCTGCCCAATTCCAAGGTCACCGGGGATAGCCAGCTCACCAATACCATTATCAGCGAAGGGTGTATCGTCGACCGCGCAGTAATCGAGCATTCGGTGATTGGTATTCGCAGCGCCATTCATGAGGGCAGCCGTTTGAAGGATGTCATCATGCTCGGGCAAGATAACTACGAAACCGCGGAGCAGCGCGAAGAAACCGCCGGTCTGCCGGACCGTGGCGTCGGCGCCGGTTGCCAGATCACGCGCGCGATTATCGATAAAAACGCGCGCATCGGCGACGGGGTTATCATTACCTCGCACCTGGGTAAGCCGAACGAAGACGGCGATTGCTATTTCGTGCGTGACGGCATTGTCACTATTCCGAAGAATGCCGTAGTTCCCGACGGACGGCGCATTTAATCGGTCCTCACTCCCACCCCTCGCCCAACTTTGGGTGAGGGGTGGGAGTGAGGACGCTGTCATTTACGCCGCTTTCCATAGCGTGCGTAAGTCTTCGGGTAGTTGCGAGGAGACATCGGTCGCTTCTCCCGGAGAGATCTGCTCTTTCAACGCGTGAAAGACGGTACGTACTGCCTGTTCCGCGGAGACATCGCTGGGGATGTGCATGCGCACCCGGGCGATGAATTCCTCGCGGTTCAGTTTGTTCATGCCGCGCACGCGCGCGCTGACCTTCTCCCACCAGGTGCCGCTTTCCCACATTGCTTTCCAGGCGGAGGGGAGTTGCGCCCAGACGTCATCGGCTTCTTCAGTCGTGATCCGGTCGCGCAGCGCTTGAAAAACCGCCGTCACCAGGTTGGCGGCATCATCCTCGTTTTTCACGCCAGGTATCTGCATAACCCGGGCGAGTAATTCTTTTTTCGTCACGACACCATACCTCCACGCTCTGATGGTTCCCATTTTCGTGCTCACGGCGTGCGGGTGGGTGTCACGGCAGGGCGCCATGTATGAAATTCACGCCAACGGGTAAGTAATGGCTAATGACAATCCCTAGTCATGAGACCCTTCTGGGAGAAAATAAGCGTATGCGTACTTTACGATCTTCACTAGGTCAGCTTTTCGGTGTAATCGGCTTTGCGCTCGCCATGGCGGTGCTGTCCGGCTGTGGCGGTGGTGGCGGTTCGAGTTCGGGTGGCGGCATCACACAGCAAGGGGCTCCTCCACAACCTCAGTCGTCCCATTACACCGTGGTCGACCAGAATTATTATTATCATTACATGGAGGGGCTCGGCGCGCCCCCATTTAGTGCGAGCGTGCAATTTGCCAACGTGCATTATCCGTTGCCCGTCGCCTACGATCTCCGTGCTGCAGAGCCAACGGGTTTCCAGTTGCGGCTGGACACGGAAAGCTCATTGAAGTGCTGGGCGAAGGCCGACCCGCGCGTCTGCGCGATCAGCGGGGTCACCGCCAGTCCGCGCATCGACGTGATTCTGGAAGATACGATCAGCTACGGCGGGATGACGAACATCATCGGGCTGACCACCGTGCTGCAGAGCAATGTGCCGAGCTTCACGGTTGAGATCGCCACCAAATATCTGCGCAGCGGGGGCGACTCCACTAACCCGAGCGATTATATTTCCATGCCGACGAGTGAGATTGATGCGACGCTGGCGCACGAATTGGGACACGCGCTCGGATTGGGGCATTCGCCGGATAAGCGCGATTTGATGTATTACATGGCCAACGCGCAACAGGGTGACAGCTACAGCAACTACCTGACATATGGCGACGCCATGGCCATCTGGACCACGCTGAACGCCCGGAATATCCTGTGGGTGTCCACGCGCCCGCCCATCAGTTACCCCACCACACAGCCGCTCGTCGCGGCCGGCTCGCCCTTTACCGCGATTCAACGCGGCGAAACGGTGTGCGTCTACACAAAGCATTAGCCGTACCTGACAAGGATGCACATGGCGCAGCAACCAGGCCCGTTGACGGATACGCATTGCCACCTGGGCAGCCCACACTTTGCCGGACGGGTGGGCGAAGTGCTTGCCCGTGCGGAGGCGGTGGGCGTGCAGACGGTCATCGTGCCGGGGTGGGACCGTGACAGTTCCGTGCAGGCGCTGGCGCTGGCGGCGGCCTATCCCGCGCTACGCCCGGCGGTCGGCTTACATCCCTGGTTTGTGGCGCGTGACGCCGACCTCGCCTGGCTGCCTGCGCTGCTGGACGACCCGCGCGTGGCGGCAGTGGGCGAAATCGGCGTGGACGGCGCGATTGACGATGCCGATGTCGCCCAGCAACTAGCGATTTTTCGCGTGCAAGTGCGCTATGCCGTGGCGCGCGATCTCCCCATCCTCATCCACTGCCGCCGCGGCTGGGACCGGCTCCTCCCCTGCTTACGTGAATTCCCCGGCGTGCGCGGCGTGGTACACGCCTTTTCCGGCAGCCGCGAGGTCATGCACGACTGCCTGCGCCTCGGTCTCTACCTCGCCTTCGCCGGCATGGTCACCCGCCCCAATTCCCGCCGCGCGCGCGAAGCCGCCGCCCTCGTCCCCGCCGACCGTTTGCTGCTGGAAACCGACGCCCCCTACATGGCGCTGGATGGTGTACCCGCTGAACAAGCCGAACCCGCCCACCTCCCCCGCGTCCTCACCTGCGTCGCTGCACTCCGCGGTGTGTCCCCCGAGGCGCTCGCGGAGCAGGTGGGACGGAATGTGCAGGAACTTTTTGGCGGGTAGGGGCGTAAGCGATGAGCTCCACCCCAAGATCCTCCGTGTAGCTAACATGATGCGACCGGTTCTGGACCTCTATGCCATGCCGTTGCCACCAGCCAAGCCGAAAGTCCGTAGCACCGTTTGGAAGCCGACCGCAGTCGCGCTCAG
>DASXVL010000120.1:0-7933 GCA_036504255.1 Armatimonadota bacterium
TCTCGTGGGCACGGATCAGCAGGCAAGACAAGCGCGCCACAGCGGGCGCGCGCTACGGGCACCAAGAGCAGGGACGACGTGACAACCCGCTACCCCTAGACGCTAGACGCTAGACGCTAGACGCTAGACGCTAGACGCTGACATCTACAACAAGGCAGCGTGCATGGCAACGCACATCCGTATACTGTGAAAACAGTTGTTAAGCGTGCGCGTCCCCGCGAGTGGTTGCGCTCGAAACACGAGCGACTCGCGGGGACACAGACGCTTATTCGCCGGCGTTCAGTCAGCTATACGCACGGCAGTCACCGGCCCGTTAGCGATGGCGCGGAGCGGGACGCGTGACGGTACCCGGTCGCGGGTGGTGGCGATGGTGCCGATGGCGCCGATGCTTGCGCGTCCGGTGCGTGGTGCGCGTGGTGGTCGAATGCTGTCGCATCGTCATGGTGCGCGTAGTAGTGGCGGGCTTGGCCCATGCGGCGGTGATGCCCCCAAAGGTGGTCGCCAGCACGGCGAGCAGCAGCGTGCACACGAGCAGGAGTCGTTTCAACATCGTTATCCTCCTCTGTAACTCTATTCAGGCCACGCACGGCAGCGTCGGCCTGAATTGTCGGTATCATACCATGGGCCTGCGCGCGAAAAACGTACCGACTGACGCCTATGTCAGACCGGAATGACGCGTCGGTCGGAGAAATCCGCCAATGGCCCGCCGCACTCGTCACCAACGCGGACCGCGCGGGTCGGGGCAGCCTTTGCCCGCCAGACGGGCGCGCACGGGGAGCAGACAGCCGCACACCAGACAAGTCGTGCCATAGGCGAGCTGGTCACATGTGCGGCAGAGCGCCGCGCGCCGCATGTACTCCGCCGCGTCCACCAGCGCCGCGCCGTGTGCGACGTCGAGCAGGCGTTGCAGCGCGTCCGCGCGTACGCGCACGCTGGCCTGGCAACCGCGACAATTATCCATGGCGTATCACCTTTCGTATTTGCAGGGGACAGCCCGCCTTACGCGGGGCGTGCTCCGCGTGTCAGGCGGTGCCTGTCCCCCGTTTGACAGTTCCGGGACTGGGCATGATGCTCTCTGCATGGGCTGTCATCGTGCACGCACGGAAAGTAGCGGCATGCGCGTGGTTGCCCTATCAAAGCAAACGGGATAGCCGGGCACAACAGCATCAGGAGAATGTGACTTGTTTCATGGCGAGAGTACCCTGGGATATCTTGACGCTGGCCTGATCTGCGAACACAATTGCCGTGCTACATCATGATGATGTCCCCCCTGCCCCCGCGCGATCACTTGACGGAAGAGGTAGAAACTCTCATGCGCATGTTCGCTTTACGCTTCTTGGGCCTGCTGCTGCTGCTGGCCTGTGCTACCCTGTCCCACGCTGAGCCGTGGGTGTTGACCCGGCAGGCGACGGATTACCAGCGCAACGACCTGGGTTGGTATAACAAAGACGAAGAACGGGCGAAGGACAAGACCACCGGCTTCCTGCGCGGCTGCACCGGGTGGGCCGAGTACGACTTCGCCGTGCCGAAGACCGGTTGGTACGAATTATGGATCAACTCGGAAGCCGGCTGGACGACCGGGGTCACCTTGGACGGCACGCAGCTCCTCTACGGCATGTTCCGCGAACAGCTCAGCAATAAACTCGGCTATAAGCTGCAAAACGTCTGGCTGGAAACGGGCAAGCCGCATGCGCTGCGCATCTCGATGATGCAGTGGCCCGGCCTGTGGACCACCAGCTTCACCGTGCGCGAGGGCGGCATGAGCCCGGCCACGCTGGCATCCGTGAAGCTGCTCGGCTCGCAAATCGTGCGGCGCAGCGACGCCGTCAAGCTGGCGGTGACCGCCGGGGGCGGCGGGCAGGCGGTGAGCTACACGCTGGCCATGCGCCGTCCCGGCGAGACGACGCCGGTGAGCACGGTGGACGTGGCCTTTCCCGCGACCGATCTACCGAGCACGAAAACGGTGACCATCCCCTGCCCCGCCGACGGCTTCTTTGAAGTGGTCGGGCAGAGTGGCGGCACGACATTGGGCCAGGGCGATTTTCGCGCTGGCACCTTTGTGGTGGTGGATACGAAAAAGGGGCCGACGCCTTCGACGACGCTGAACCGCACGCTGCTTTTCGAGTTCGACTGCACCAAGGACGTGACGACCAATTTCTGGGAAAAGGACGGCAAGAGCACCGTGGTGACCGCCCCCTTTGGCCGCTACCGCGAGACCTCGGGCCAGGGCGCCACGCCGAACTGGGCGGGGGATGGCTTCTCCTACGGCTTCGATCTGCCGGCGGCGAACGTGCCCTATATGCTGGAGGTCGATTACCCGGATAACGACCGGCGCAGCATGGCCTTCTGGATCGACGAGCAAGTGAAGACGGGCGGCGACCTGGGCGCGGTGATGACGGGGGGCGTGGAGACGGGCGACCATTACCGGCTGTCGAACAGCATGCTCACCCACCAGGCCATCTTTTATCCGCGCGGCAACAAGAACTTGCGCGTCGCGGTGATTAACCTGAACTACGGCATGAAAGCCGCCGCCGCGCGCATCCGCATCTACCAGATCGACGGCCCGCTGCCGGTGACGCCCGCCACCCGCCCCGACGGCCGCCGCATGGCCTATTACTTTGAAGAGCCAAGTCGCTGGCTGCGCCATTTCGGTGCGAACAGCGCCGCGCTCGACCAGCATCTGCTCACCCTCGACCGTTGGGCGCAAATGTGCCGCTACACCGGCGCGAATATGTTTTTCCCCACCATCTGCGTCTATCAGGCCAACGCCTACCCGAGTAAAGTGCTGGAGGGCTACTTCAACAGCCCGCTCGATGAGCCGCGCGTCACCGCGCTCATTGCCGAGAAGTATGGGCTGAAATACGTGCCGGAATTCGCCGTCACCCCGCAAGGGTGGTTCGACAGCCGCGTCATGAAAAAGGACACACCGGAAGGCGACGCCTGGACGCTGCGCGACAAGAACGGCAAGGCGGGCGTGTACAACGCGCTGCACCCGAAGGTACAGGGGATCTACATCGCCCTCTTTGGGGAACTCGCCGACCGGCTCGCCGACTGCCCGGCCTTCGCGGGCATCTCCTCGCGCTTGATGATGGGCTGGCAGTGGACGGGCTTCAATGTGCTGCCGAACCTGAACTGGGGCTATGACGATTGGACCATCGCGCAGTTCACGCGGGACACGCACATCACCGTGCCCGGCGCGGCGGGCGATGCGCAACGCTTCACGCAGCGCTTTGCCTTCCTCACCGGTCCGCAGTTGAACACCTGGCAGCGCTGGCGCTGCGCGCGCATCCTTGACTACCATCGCCGCCTGCGCGACCGCATGCGCCAGGCGAAGCCTGACGCCGTACTCTACTTCTCTTGTCCCGACATCCCGGGCACGCTCATCGGCCGCACCTGGAAGGAGAAGCTGCGCGAAGTGGGCATCGACATGGACCTCTACGCCAAGGAGCCGGGCATCACCCTGCTGCCCACCGTGGGCTACGGACGCCGCATGTCCACCCCGCTCGGCGACGCGATACAGTTTGACGGCATCCTCGACCCCGACTATACCGCGCTCGGACACCTGGGGGCGCGCGGTTACAGCATCTACGGCAGCTACTTTGAAGTGTGCGAGAGCATGGACTGGAAGCAACTCGGCGCGGACATTCCCGGCATCAACTTCGATGCCAATGCCCCGGCGGGACGCAACGAACTGGAACTGTATGCGCTGGCGCTCGCCGAGAGTGATTGCAGCACCTTCACTAATGGCGGCAACGGCAATATCTTCGGCACCGCGCGCTACTTGAACGAGTTCCTCAGCGAATACACCGCGTTGCCCGCCGAACCGTTCACCGCGCTCGCCAGTGGTCGCGACCCGGTGGCCGTGTGGTACCGGCAGTGCGCCGATGGTTTCTATTTTTACGCGGTGAACCGTGAGCGTTACCCGGTCACGGCCACGTTGACGCTCACCGGCGTGACGAAGTTGACGCCCGCCGCCAGTGGGCGCTTGCTGACGCTGACGGGGAACAAGCTCACGCTGACGCTGGAGCCGTTCCAACTCATGAGCTTCAAGGCGCAGGGCAAAGTGGCCATCACCGAGTGCGCCGTCACCGTGCCCGAGGCGGAGAAGGCGCAACTGACGGCACAACTCACCTTTGCGGAGACCCTGGCCGCCGGCGTGGCCAGCCGCGCGGTGGCGCCGGAACTGCCGAAAGAAAACGCCGACGCGTTCTGCGCGCGGGTGACGGAATCCCGGCAAGCCTTTACCGAGGGCCGCTACTGGCGGGCGCGCGTGAACCTGGAACGCCCGGACATGGTGCGCGTCTATGACATCGTCGGCGCCTGGCCGCCAAACCTGCTGGGCCGCCAGACGCCACACGGGTTGGCGCCTGCCATCGGTACGGCCGGAGCGCCGAAGCTCACCTTCGCCGGCGCGCCGTCCATTATCGGCGACGTGCGCGGCAAGCTCGGCGCGGTAAAAGACCTGACCGTGTCCGCCGACGGCACGCTGTGGGTCACCTCCCAACTGCAGGCGATGGCCTTTGACAGCAAAGGGCAGTATCTGCGCGAGCTGCATTTCATCACGCCGGACACGCTGGATAGCGGCGATGCGCGCTGGCCCGGCCTGCTACCCCCGCAGTACGAGGGCGCCGGCGCGCTGCGCGTGCTGCCGAACGGCAATCTCGTGAAAGCGGACTACTATTCCGCGCCCACCGTCCATGAATCGAGCAGCGGGCGCGTGCTGCCGCTGACGGCGGGGAATATCTTCGCCACGCCCGCGGGCAGCAATTTCGTCCATCTCGAAGTGGACGGCAAGGGCGGCATCTACCTCGCCTGTCACGGCGGCCCCAACGCCGTCGGCGTGTGGAAATATACCGCGGAAGGCAGCGCCGCCTTTGACTTCGGCACCGCGGTGAAGAGCAACCGGCTCTGCGCGACGCAAGCCGCCGGGCTGGCGGTGGACGGCACGGGCCGCATCTATGTGAGCGATGCCAAGGGCAAGCAGATCCAGGTCTATGCCGCTGACGGCACGTTGCAAGACACCCTCGCCTTCGTCATCGATGATGGCCCGCGTCGCATCACGGTGAGCAAGACGGGCGACTGGCTTTTCGTCGCCACCGGCGCGGGCGGCAACGTGGCCGCCTTCCGGCGCGACGCCGACGGCAAGCTGCAGCCCGCCTGGAAGCAGGCGGTCGGGGTGCAGGTGACCGCGTTGGCCGTCCATCCGACGACGCATGAGCTGCTCGTCGGCTTTGCGACCGCGGTGCAGGGCACGATAGTCGCGCGCTACACGGTGACCGCTACCGGCCTGACGCTCAGCGCCACGCCGGGCGTAGCCAGTATCGACACGCTCTACCCCGGACTGATCGACGGCTACACGCGCCTGAAGGCCTTCCAGGGCGCGCTCTACTACCTCAGCCGCGGCAAACTGGTGCGCCTGACGCCGGGCACGCCGGACAAGACCGAGGTCGTTTACGATCCGGGGACAGACCGCGAGTACCAGTCCTTCGCCTTCGCACCCAACGGCGACCTCTACCTCGGCTCCAATAACGTCGGCTGGGAGCGCAAGATTCTGGTCTTACGCTGCGCGAAGACGGTCACCGGGTGGGGCAAACCCGTCTCCGTCACCGGCGACCTCCCGCTGCACAAAGGCGGCATCTCCATGATTCCCTACGACCTGGCGGTGGACAACCAGGGACGCCTGCTGGTGCGCTGGGACGACAAGGAGAACTGGCCGAACCTGAACATCTACCGGCGCGAAGCGGACGGCGCCATGACGAAACTTGCCGATCTCGGCAGCATGGTGGGGCATGGCCCGTGGACCGGCCACTTCGGCATCTACGTCGCCCCGGACGGCCGCATCTACATCGCCGGAGGCGGCGCGCGCAAACTCACCTGCCTCGCGGCGGACGGTAAACTCCTCGGCACCATCGGCACGCGCCCCGACCAGGGAACGGGCACGCTGCCGCTGCGCGGTCCCTACGCCGTCACCACCGACAAACGCAATAACGTCTGGGTCGCCGATACCGACGGCAACCGCCTGCTCGTCTTCGACATGAATGGGAAACTGCTCGACACCTACGGCCAGTACGGCACCGCGGACGCCGTGGACGGCAAGGGCTACTCCTTCCCCACCGGCCTGGCGACCGTCAGCGACGCGCAGGGCACGGAATGGCTCTACGTGGCCGACCAGAACAACCAGCGCCTGCTGAAATACCGCATCGAGGCGAAGTAACCAACCCCCAATGCCCCACCCCTGTTGATCGACAACAGGGGTGGGGCATTTTTTTGTGGTCCGTGCATGATGAGGTGAGAGACAGCGCCGTTGACACCAAGCCGACCTCAAGTCCTTAGCACCGTCTGGAAGCCGACCGCAGTCGCGCTCAGCCTCTCGACAGTACCTACCCGGACCTGCCTCGCGCGGCACGCTGAGCGCGACTCCGGGCTGCGGCCTTCCATCGGCTTCCAAACGGTGCTGCTGACATCAACCCAGCCTGAAGTCCGAGCCTCTAGACAAATGGCGTTCCCGGTGATAAAGTAGAGCTATGTACACGTGTACATAGCTCTACTTGCTAATACTCACGTGAGGCAACACACGCGATAGTGAGTTCGCAAATCGGAACGTGATCTTTGGTGTATTGGAGATAGTGATGAAATCTACGCAACATGCAGCGTTGGATACCGCGCCGCACGCACGTGCCGGGAGTAAGGCCTGTGCGCCGCTGACGCTCAAGCCCGACCTGGAGGCCGCCGCCCAGCGTTGGGCGGCCAGCTTTGCGGGTGAGCTGATTGACCGGCCACCGGTCTGGGTGACCTGTTCCCCCGCGGAACGACTGCCCAATTATTACGAGCTGGTGCATGGCGATATCGATACGCTGATCGAGCGTGCGTTGGCTTTTGCCGAAGGCACCTATTGGGGCGGGGACGCGATTCCGCAATGGTTTCTGAGTTTCGGCCCGGATGAACTGGCCGCGTTCTGCGGCGGGACGCTGAGCTGGAGCGCGGATTCGCCCGACACGAATTGGTCGGCGCCCTTTGTGGAGGATTGGGAGGCGGCGTTCCCGCTGTGCCTGCAGCAGGACCACCCCCTCTGGCAACGCTTGTTGACGCTCTATCGACGCGGCGCAGAGCGTATGGCCGGGAAGATGCTGCTGACCCCACCCGATCTGCATTCGAACATGGACCTGCTCACCGCCATGCGTGGGCCCGAGCGCCTGCTGATGGACCTGGTCGATACCCCGGAACTCGTTGATCGCGCCATGGACGATGCCCGCGCCATCTTTCGGGAGATTTGGGCCGCGGTGCGCGAGGCCGGACGGATGGACGAGTTAGGATTCTGCCAGAACTTCTACTCCATGGAGGGCGCCGCCATGCTGCAGTGCGATTTCAGTTGCATGATCAGCCCGGCCATGTACCGCCGTTGGGTGCTGCCGGCGCTGGAAGAGGAGGCTGATCTCGTGCGGCATGCCACCTATCACTGGGATGGCCCGGGGGCGCTGGTGCACGAGGAGTCGGTATTCAACAATCAAGGGCTGTACGCGCTGTCCTACGTGCCCGGCGCTGGTCAGGGGAGTCATGTCGAGCATCTTGACCTGCTCAAGCGCATGCAAGCGGCCGGCAAAGTCGCCCACGTCGGCGGCACGGTCGATGAAATCAAATACCTGCATCACGAGTTGCGGCATGACCGCGTGGTGTATTTTGCCTCGGTCAGTTCCCCGGATGAGGCGGAAGCGCTGCTGACATGGCTGGTGCAGCATACGTGACGCCGAGTTGGCCCCCACCCCACCCTTCTCCTGTCATAACGGGGAGAGGACAGGGATGATTCCTTCGTAAAAACCAGGGTGCACCTGTTTGCGAACAAAAGTTGAAGCCATAGCTGAGCCGTAGCGCGCCAACTCAGGAGTTGGCATACCTTTTGCCTATCTGTAAAAATGCGATTTTTGCCTGTATTTTT
>DASXVL010000121.1:0-4597 GCA_036504255.1 Armatimonadota bacterium
CGGCATGACGGCGACCTTGACTCATGCGACGCTCCTTCAATGTATCGTTGTCTATAAATTCGACAGGAGACATAAAATACCTCTGAGATGTCAATCTTATCGCCGACTTTATCCGCTCCCCCCCGAGGAGAAGGGAGCGAAATCATGTACCTACGAAAAGCTGGAGACTTGATGTTGTGCATCGCTCAACACGATGTACTGCTACGGTTTCCAGCCGGGGATAGCGCGCATAGAGAAGCGTGATGGGTCCCGGATCGGAGCGTTACATGCATAGTTACCGTACTCCAGGCTATTTCCTGCTTTCCTCTTGCTGCAACTCACCGATTCACGAGGAGATCTGCCGGGTTTGTGGCGGTTTGTGTACAAATCAGCTCTCCGCCATCCTCGCACAGTTGCCCGTACGCCTGCCCGTGCACCCGGGCATTGCCGCCGAGAATACACCCGTGCACCACGCTGTCACGCGCCACCGTCGTCCCGGCCCAGATGACACTGTCTTCCACCCGCGCATCGCGCTCCACGCACACGTGATCGCCGAGCATGACACCGGGGCCGACCGTGGCGCCGGCGGCAACCTGCGTGCCGTGTCCCAGCAACACAGGCGGGCGCAGCAAGGCGTCATCCGCCACCGTCACCCCGTTCCCCAACCAGATGCCCGGTGACAGCTCGCGGCAGGACAAGGGAAGACGTACTTTTCGCGTGAGGATGTCCCGGTGTGCTTGCAAGTAATCCTCCGGCGTGCCCAAGTCCGTCCAGTACGGCCACTCCCGGTAGCCGAACAGCGGCACGGCGTGCGCCAGCAGGCGGGGGAAGATATCACGTTCGACGGAACAGGGCGTCGCGGGGAACCAGTCAAAAATCGCGCGTTCAAAGATGTACACGCCAGCATTGATATCATGACTGCGCGCCAATTCGCGCGGCGGCTTTTCGGTAAAGGTCTGAATCTGCCCCTGTGCATCGGTTTCAATGACCCCGAAGCGACTGGGATCTTCCACCTGATACAAGGCGATGCTCACCGCGGCGCGGGCCTGCGTATGCGCTGCCAGCATGCGGCGCGGGTCCAGACTGGTAAAAATATCGCCGTTGACAATGCAACAGCGCGGGGCGCGGAGAAACGGCTCGCAATTCTTGATGGCCCCCCCCGTCCCGAGCGGCGTATCCTCCACCGCAAACGATAACGTCAGCCCGAGATCGCGCGAGGCGAAGTACTCCATGAATTGTTCCGCGTTATAGTGCAGACTTAAAATGACGTGGTCGATACCGGCGTCGCGCAACCAATGGAGCGTACGTTCGACGAAGGGCACGTTCGCGAGCGGAATGAGCGGTTTCGGACGGGTCTTGGTCAAGGGCATTAAACGCGTACCAAAACCGCCGACGAGCAGAATAGCATCCATGAGTTCTCCTTCACATCGCGAGCATCAGCCCTGCCGGATAAGTGTTTTATTGTCCCAGATCGGGTGGCCGATTGTTGTTTGGAAGGGTGACAGCCTCGTCGTGTGGAACACGCACTTGTCAGCAAAGATGGCCGTTTGCAGACACGCTGTGGCCAGTTGCTTTCCGGCGCACAGATCACAGCGTAATCACTGGCCCAACCACTGCCACGGCAAAAATCCCCGCAGCGCGACCCGCGCACGATGCCGGCAGATTGCAGATTGCTCCAGCGCGTACCAGGAAAGTGGGAGGAAAGGGGTAGTCATCAGGGGAACTGTGTAATATCATAGAACGGTACTGAAGGAGATTATTGTGCGTCCAGCGTGGGTTGAAGTTGATGTATCCGCCATTCGGGACAACGTGGCCGCTATCGGGCAGTTCGTGGGGCCGCAGACGGAAGTGCTCGCCGTGGTGAAGGCTGACGCCTATGGCCATGGCCTGCTTCCCGCGGCCCGCGCGGCCTTGGAAGGTGGCGCGACCATGCTGGGACTCGCCATCCCGGAAGAGGTCAGCCGCCTGCGCGCAGCGGGCATCACCGCCCCCACCCTCATCATCGGCTGTACACTGGCTGAACAGGCGGAGGAAGTCGTGGAGCTCGGCGCGTCCGCGGTGGTCAGCTACCCGGCGGCGGCACAGGCCTTAGCCGATGCGGCGCGCGCACGGGGCACGCATGCCCGCGTCCACGTGAAGGTGAACACCGGCATGGGGCGCGTCGGGGCACGCTGGAACGAGGCGGTGGACTTCATTCGCCAGGTGGATGCCATGCCCGGTCTGGAGCTGGAAGGCATCATGACGCATTTTGCCACCGCGGACTATGATGACCAAACATCAGCGCAAACGCAGCTCTCACGTTTCGTTGACGTGCTCGACGGCGCGGCGGCGCATGGCATTCACCCACGCTTCACCCACTGCGCCAGCAGTGCGGCGATTACCTTCCTGAAAGCCTCGCACTTCAACCTAGTGCGGCCGGGGCTGATCATGTACGGCCTGCCCCCCGTACCCATGGCCGATGACATCCCCCCCGAGACCGGCCTGCCCGTGCTGCAGCACCTGACAAAGCGAGCGGATTACGCGCGGGAACGCACCGAGGATACGCGGGAACGCTATGTGCCGATTCCCTTGCGTCCGGCGTTGTCCTTGAAGGCGCGCGTGGTGCAGGTGAACCACCTGCCGGCGGGCGATGCCGTGGGCTACGGCCTCACCTATCGCACCCCACGCGACGCCGTGTTCGCCCTGCTTCCGCTGGGCTATGCCGACGGCCTGTCGCGCGCCCTCTCCAATCGCGGCTGGGTGCTCATTCATGGGCAGCGCGCCCCCATCGCCGGGCGGGTGAGCATGGATCAGACCATTATCGATGTCACCGATATCCCCGGCGTCGCGGTCGGCGATACCGCCGTGATCATCGGGGCGCAAGGCGAGGCGCATATCTCCGCCTGGGAAGTGGGCATGGCCATGGGCAGCATTGCCTACGAAGCGTTGGTGAACCTTGGGGTACGTCTGCCGCGCGTGTATGCGCCCTGCGAAACGGGAGTAGCGGGGTGAGTTTCGGGTAGGAAGACCCGAGCCGGGTATGCCGGTTGCGCGCTGGGAGAAAATCGGTGGGGTGCCTTTTGTGGATAGTCACAGTTTGGAGCAGGGCGAGAGCCCGGCGCTCCCGAGAGTTGAGAACGGCGGGACTCGCTGCGCTCGAACCCTTCCAAACCGTGCTGTAGCCCCACCGCCCCTGCTAGCGCCCCAGGTTTTCCGCAGGGCGCACAGCGTGATCCCCATCGCCTATTTCGTCAGCAGCACCATTTCCACCGTTGCGGGATTCGCTGCGGGCGCCACGATGGCGACGCGGGACGACAGCGCTGGGTCGTCGCTCACTGAGAGCACGGCCCCCAGCGGGAATCCCTTGGGGTAATAGGCGCCGAGGCCGGAGGTGACGACCAAATCGCCTGCCCGCACATCCGCGTGTTCGGACAGGTAAATCATCCGGCATTGCCCGTGCTGGAAACCCTTGAGCACACCCGTTTCCCGCGCGCGGGCGAGTAGCGCGCCGATGCCGCTGGCGGGGTCTGTCAGCAACATTACCTCCGCCTCATGCGCCGTCACCGTGGCGACCTGCCCCAGCACCCCAGCAGGCGTCAGCGCGATCATATGCGGCGCGACCCCATCCGCGCTCCCCTTGCCGAGCAGTAAATAGCCCTGCCAGGGATTACTGCTGCGTCCGATGACCTCTGCGGGGATCGCCCCGGTCGGCACGGCGCTGCGCAATGCCAGCAGTGCGCGTAACTGTTGGTTTTCCGTTTCCAATTGCTGCAAGCGGGCCATCCCGACCGCCGGGAGTTGCTGAGTGGGGTCCAGGGCATACTGCGGGTTCGGCGCAAGCGCATTGCGCACCGCGCCGCCCATGCGCAGGGATGGGGAGAGGATGGTCAGCAGGAGCTGTTCCGCCGGCGAACGCGTACCGCGTTGCGCCGCACGGCTTTGCCACCAGCTCAACAGGCCGATGCTTATGACGGCACAAAGACTAATTACCAACAGCCAACGGCGCTGCGCCGCCTGTTTTCGCGGGTACATGCCACAGTTATTCGGTACGCGTTGCGCAGGTCCCTGCCAGCAGTTCTCGGAGAAAGACGGTAAGCGACTTTCTCCGTGGGCGGCTAGCGTCCATTCTGCGGTAACTCGTGCTGCATCACCTTATGCAGTACATCGCCTTCAGGTCCGGACGCTGTCGGCGCCAGCTCGCTGCTAAACGAGGACATCAACCACCACATCAACACGAGCATAATGACCACTGACAAGAGTAACCCGATCAACGCCGACCCTCGTGACCTCATCCCGCACCTCCACGCATCAGTCTGCGCCTACCGCCTGTTATGGGTATGCGCTCCCGTTAGCATACCCTTAACAGGCTAGCTGTATCGCCTTACTGCACCGTAATCGGCGCGAGCGGCGTATTGATCGCCTGGAACATGACGGGCAACGTACTGGCCGGAATGATCGCTATGGCGTACGGATAGGTCACGCCCTGTGTCACCACCTGGCCGGCCTGCGGCGCGCTAACGCGGTACCTGACCGTTACGCGGTCATCGATGCGTTCGACTGAGGTGATCGCCACCGCATACCCACCGGTCGGGCGGCTGCCAATGAACACGCCAACCGCCATCTGCGTCGCAAAGTCGAT
>DASXVL010000122.1:0-1850 GCA_036504255.1 Armatimonadota bacterium
ACCATGGTCATCTACCAGTTCGGCATGTATCCGACCAAGTACAACAACACCTACGGCGGGCTTTACAGCGCCGATCAGATCGGCGCCATCTTGCTGCAGTGTGAGAAGTACGGGCTGAAGTTCATCGGTGAATTTCACCCCGAGGCGCGTGATATCCGCTGGCCCTACCAGGATCAGCCCGACCCGAAACCGTATGCCGCCGTGTCGCGCTTCGGCAAAGTGAGCGTCAAGGTGGGCGAGCCGTTGTTTAACGTGCTCTCCCCGGTGTGCCAGCAGTGGTACCTGAATGTGATCGGCGAATTCGCCGATCACTACAAAGCCTCTCCGGCCTTCCAGGGGGTCGCGCTGCGCTTGATGAGTTGGCAAAACCCCGGTCTGAACAACTTCGCCTCGCTGGAATGGGGCTACGACGACTATACCATGGGCCTCTTTAGCCGTGAGACGGGCGTCGCCCTGCCGGTGAACCCCACCGACCCACAGCGCTACGGCAAACGCTACGACTGGCTCATGGGCCACGCCAAAGAGCGCTGGATCACCTGGCGTTGCGCGAAAGTGGCGGACCTCTACACGAAGATGCTGCATCGCATTCGCCAGGCCAAGCCTGATCTCTGCATCTACACCGACATCTTCGACCTGGGGGCTGACCTGCGCGAAGCCGGTATCGACGTGAATACGCTGTCGAAAATCGACGGGCTCGTCTTTGTGAACGGTCAACACTCCTACGGTCGCCGCTCGCCCGTGATGGATAATCAGACGCGCCGCGACCTGTTGCTCGCTCCCAAGGCGCTGGATGCGTGGCGCGCCCCCGGGCAGCCGGCGAACTTGTTCTTTACCGCCGCCTACTTTGAAGCCACCGGCGATGTCGCCATTCCGGAAGATCTCGGCTATCCGAAAGACACCAAGCGCATTTGGATGAGCGGCGTGGTGAATCCGGCGGGGAGGCATAGCCTGGAGCGCTGGGCCGTTGGGCTGGCGCAGGGTGATGCCACCTTGCTCGGCGACGGCGGCAATGCCTACACGCTGGGACAGCCGGAACTCCGCGACTTCCTGCGCGAGTACCGCAGCCTGCCGGCAGTGGGCTTTACCTCACGCCCTGACGCGAGCGATCCGGTCGCCGTGCGGCAGTTGGCGCGCAAGCAGGACTTCCTCTTCTATGCCGTGAACCGCGAGCGCTACCCCGTACAGGTTACCTGCGCCCTGAAAACGACCGGCGCCATCAAGCGTCTCACCACCGGGGAAACCCTGCCGCTGCAGAAAGGCACGCTCTCGTTCACATTGGCCCCCTATCAGTTGCTCACCTTCACCGCACCGGCGGGCTCGCTGCTTACGCAAGTCAGTACCAAGATCCCGGCCGTTGACCTGCAGCACGTGCAGGCGCAAGTGGCCTGGCTGCAAAAGCTGGCGGCAAGCGTGAAAGCGGGCAAGGGCGATTTCGATGCGCTGACCACTGAACAACGCGCCACCCTGGCTCAAGCAGCCGAAGACGCGCGCGTCTCGTTGGCGAAGGGGCACTACTGGCACGCGCGCACGCTCATGGAAAACCATCTGTTGCTCGCCATTTATGACGTCTGCAACAGCTACCCGCCGTTCCTGCGCTACAACGGCTCGCCCATTGCCCCGGCGGGCGCGCTGCGCGCCGCGGAACTGGCGAAGCATGCGTCGCAGGCGGAGGCCGTGACGGTGGTTTCGAGTGACACGCTGGCGCCGAACTGGGCTGCCGAGCAACTGCTGAGCAGTACCGCGCGCGAGGTGTCTTTCACTCTCGATGTGCCGGTAGATTCACGCTACCGCATCAACATCGGCCATGTCTCGGGTGGCGACTTCGGCCCGGTCGAAGTTCTCGTCAACGG
>DASXVL010000123.1:0-2602 GCA_036504255.1 Armatimonadota bacterium
CGCCACGGTGTCCGCATCGCCCCATTCACGGCGGTACGTCACGGTCATCCCCTGGCTGGAGTTCGTCAGTCCCTGGTACGCGGAAATGCTCACACGATTGAGGTCCGTAAGGAAGCGCACGCGCACTTCCATCACCCGTGCCCCGAAGGAAGCCAGTTGGTCATTCCATGGCCACAAGGCGCTCAACTCGGCTTGGCCTTCCCGGATATCCTTCAACAGGCGGTTGCGTTGTTCGACGACACGGGTGTACTGCCGAAGCGCCCAGGCGTAGGTGCGGCTCATGGCTGCCAGGTCGGTATCCAGAAACGCGCGGCGGCGTGCGGGTTCCCCGCGAATAATATCCAGATCATCGACGAGAAAGAGCACAATCGGCACCAATCCGGCCACATCGGTCAATTGCCGGGGGGCGCCGTTCACCTTGAGGCGCTTTTGCGCGCTGCCGCCGCGCTGGGTCTCACTATGCGTGGCGCGACGAGCCAGCGACACTTCAACGGTGAAATCGCCACGCTGCGTACTGGCAAACGTGCCGACCACCCGTGCGATCTCCGCATCCCAGGCGATGAGCTCGCCTTCATGGTTTGTGCGCGGCGAGCGCCCGGTGGCCGCCAAATAGACGGCCTCCAGCAGATTGGTTTTCCCCTGCGCGTTCGCGCCGGCGAAGACGTGCATGCCGGGACCGAGTGTCAGATCGAGTGATGGGTAGCTGCGAAAAGCCGATAACTGGAGATGTTGTAATTCCACACCTGTAATGAAACCATAAATGCGCCTCCCTGGCTAGTGGCAAGCAGCGGCACGGGGCTATATGGCGAGTAGCCGCACCGACCGCAGGAGTGTCCACATCGCATGAATAGAGGCGGCATGCTATAATGCGGCTGGATCATAATGAGGAGGGCTGCGTGCACGCATTTATCCAACTGATTCTCACCTGGTATTTCGGTATTCTCGATCAATTCGGCCTCATCGGCGTCGTCATTTTGATGGCGATGGAGAGTTCCGTTTTCCCCGTGCCCAGCGAGATGGTGGTTCCGCCCGCCGCCGTCGTGTATTTACACGATGCGCATCGCGATGCAGCCATGCTCAATGTACTGGCCGTCGTCATCGCGGGGACTGTAGGATCCTTTCTCGGCTCCGCCATCACCTATTGGGTTTCCCGCTGGCTGGGTCGTCCGCTCGTGGTCAAGTATGGCAAATATTTCTTTATTTCAGAACGGAAGCTTCAGCATGCCGATGCTTGGATGGTACGGTATGGCGCCAGCGGCATCTTCCTCGCGCGGCTGTTGCCAGTGGTGCGCCACCTCATTTCGATCCCGGCGGGCATTATTGGCATGCGCTTTCGCACCTTCGCCACCATGACCGTACTCGGCTCCTTTCTCTGGTGTTCGGTGCTGGCGGTTTTCGGGCTGATCATGCGTAAGGATATGGAGGCGTTGATCGCCGCGCAGGTGGGGGGGGCGACGTCGCTTGTCGCACAACAGGGTGTTGAGCGTGCCTTCAGTAACTTAACGCTCGCTACGCTCGGGTTAGTCGCAGGCGCGATGCTGATATATTTCTGTCTGGCTCGGCGCACCGCATCGTTCACGCCCACACCTGTGAACGCAGGCGCCCAGCTTGACGCTATACGCGAACAGGACTCCACGCCGTAACGGCGAAGTCGTATGCAATGCTCGCACCGCGCTTGCGGAGAAGGAGTCATCGTGGAAAAAACTGCCGCTGATGTCATGGCCCGCACCGTAGTCACCGTGTCACCGACAACGTCGGTCCGTGATGTGGCCGCCTTGCTGGCCGAAAAGCGCTTTGGTGCTGTCCCGGTCATCGATGCCGAGGGTCACGTGTTGGGGCTGGTGACGGAAGAGGACATGGTCACACGCGCCGCACGCCTGCACCTCCCGCGTCATCTCACCTTCCTTGGTGGCATCGTCTATCTGGAAAATCCCCAACATTTCACGGAAGAAGCGGAGAAGATTCTCGCGATCACGGCCGAAGAGATTATGGATACCGCTGTGCCGACGGTCCGTCCGGATATGCCGGTGACCACTATTGCCACGCGCATGTTGGACGAAGATTTGCGTCGCCTATTAGTGCTGGATGAGCAGGGACGTCTGCTCGGGGTGATCACGAGAGCGGACATGGTGCGTCTGGTGCTTTCCGGTGACCAGTTACCGGACGAGCCGGCCTGATGCACGAAGATGCTCCGCATTTGGCGTCGTACGTCGCAAGGGTCATGCCGCGGTCGGCCGCGCCCGTCTGGGCGCCCAATCCGGGTGTGCCGCTGACTGCGCGCATCCTGGCGTATCTGTTCGCGGCCTTGATGTTGTACACGGTGATCGCTTCGTACCGGAACGTGCGACCGCCGGATATCCCGCCGGTTCCTACAGGCTGGCAGCGCTATTCCAGCGCAATGCTGCATCTCCAAATATCCTACCCGCAGGGGTGGATCGTCGACGATAAGGCGACCGCGGGGCAAACGCATTTCAGCCTGAGTCTTCCTCCCGCGCATCAAGTGTACTTCGAAGTGATCGGCTTGGAACTACCGAATGTGATTACCTCGGAGAACCTCCAGCAATTGAACGCGAACCTTGCGGGAAACCTCAGCGAGGCTTTT
>DASXVL010000124.1:0-2748 GCA_036504255.1 Armatimonadota bacterium
ACTTCATCGGGATCAGATCCGGAGCAGATAGAGATCCAACGCCCGTGCTGTCGCGTGATGGCAAAATACATCGATCAATCCCTTTCAGATGTGTGCATCTGTTACTGATGGTGTCCGCCTATCCGGCCAGCTTTCCAGGTCATCGCGTGGCTCGTCGTCAGGCTTTCAGCTTGTGCAAAATTCTTTACGCTCATTAGCTGATAGCTGATAGCCAAACTGAGCGTACTCGCAATAGTTTTGAACGAATAGGTGAGCTATCGCATAGGCGTACACAATCGATATATGATATGCGGCAAAGTGCCGGCTCGCCTTCCAGTATAAAGATGGTGTTATCGCTGTGTTGTCCCAAATTGCCACAAAGCGTCGCGGGCAGTCGGCTTTCCCTTGTCCCCGACAATCTGGTAAAATGTAGGCATATCAAATGCCTGATCGCAGAAATGACGCCGGATGATGTTACAAAGCTCCATCGATGAAATTCTCGCCAATCTGAATCCCCGCCAGCACGAAGCCGTGGCCTACGGCGACGGGCCGTTGCTGATTTTCGCCGGCGCGGGGAGCGGCAAGACGCGCGTGCTCACGCACCGCATCGCCTATTTGCTGCACGCGAAAAGTGTCTCGTCGGAACAGATCCTCGCCGTCACCTTCACCAATAAGGCCGCGAATGAAATGAGGGAGCGCATCGGGCGCCTCGCCGGCCACGGCATCCGTCGCATGTGGGTGGGCACCTTCCACTCCGTCTGCGCCCGCTTGCTGCGTTCCCACGGTGAAGAAATCGGCATTATGCAGAATTTCGTCATCTTCGATACTGACGATCAACTGACGGTGGTGAATGACTGCTTCCAGGAATTCAATATCGATAATACGCGCCTGAAGCCCAGCGTCGTGCTGCACCGCATCAGCAGCGCCAAGAACGAGTTGATGACCCCGGGCGATTACGCGAGCATCGCCTACACCCCGGATGAGAAGATCACCGCGCGCGTCTACGAGCGCTACCAGGATCGCCTGGCGGAGAACAATGCCCTCGACTTCGACGACCTCATCATGAAGACCGTCGAGATGTTTCGCCAACGGCCCGACTTGCTGGGGGAATACCAGGAGCGTTTCCATTACCTCTTCGTCGACGAGTATCAGGACATCAACAAGGCGCAATACGAATTCGTCTCGCTGCTGGCGCGGAAGTACCGCAACCTGTGTGTGGTCGGCGATGACGATCAGTCGATCTACACCTGGCGCGGCGCGGACAGCCGCCTGCTGCTGCAATTCGAGAAGGATTATCCCGAGGCGCACGTCGTCAAGCTAGAGCAGAACTACCGGTCGCCGCAAACCATCCTCGATGCCGCCTATTCGGTGATCAGCAAGAATATGACCCGCAAGGAGAAGCGGCTGTGGACGGAGCGCGAGGGCGGGCAGTGCCTGAAGTGCTACAAGGCGAATGACGAGCATGGGGAAGGGGCCTTCATCGCCCGCACCATCCGCGACCTGGTGCGCCATGAGCAGCGCCATTACCGGGAGATCGCCGTCCTCTATCGCGTCAACGCGCAGTCCCGCGTGCTTGAGCAGATGATGCTTAGCCAGGGGATTCCCTACCGCATCGTCGGGGGACAGAAATTCTTCGCCCGCAAGGAAATCAAGGACGTCCTCTCCTACCTGCGCGTCCTCTACAATCCGGACGATACCGTCGGCCTGCGCCGCATCATCAACACCCCGGCGCGGAAGATCGGCGCGGAAACGGTGTCCCGGCTGGAAGATGTAGCCGCCGAGCGCGGCATCAGCCTCTACCAGGCGCTGCTCTATGCCGAACACGCCGGCTTGAAACCCGCCCAACAGCACGCCGTGCTGGGCTTCGCGAAGATGATGAGCGCCTTGATGGAAATGTCCACCGAAGCGGGCATCACCGACCTCACCACGGCGGTCATCGAGCAGAGCGGCTACGAACGCGCCCTGCTCGAGGAGAATACCGTGCAATCGCGCACGCGCCTGGAGAACATCAAGGAATTGCTCTCCGCCACCAAAGAGTTCGAGGCCGAGGCGGAAGACGAAGAGGCGCGCAGCCTGCGCTCCTTCCTGGAGCAGGTCTCCCTCATCAACGATCTGGCGGAGACCACCGGCGCGGAAGAGGGCGACGTCGTCACGCTGATGACCTTCCACGCCGCCAAGGGGCTGGAATTCAAGGTCGTCTTCCTCACCGGCATGGAGGAGGGCGTGTTCCCCATGTCGCGCGCCGCCTTCAGTGGCAGCGCCTCCGACCTGGAGGAGGAACGCCGCCTCTGCTACGTCGGCATCACCCGCGCGCAGGACGACCTGTATTGCACCGCGGCCAACAGCCGCACGCTCTACGGCATGACCAGCTACAATAAAGTGTCGCGCTTCCTGGAGGACATTCCCGAGCACCTGCTGGAAAGCGTCGAGGGCACCTGGACGACCAAGACGACCAGCACCTGGAGCTGGGATCAGGCGGATATCACCGAATCCCCCGACGTCAAGGCCATCCTGCTCACCGCCAACGCCCCCCGCGACACCAACGGCTTCCGCTCCGGCGACCGCGTGCGCCACAATACCTTCGGCGAAGGCGTCGTCCTCGCCACCCAGGGCAGCGGCGACACCCTGAAAGTCGTCGTCAACTTCCCCAACCTCGGCACCAAAACCCTGATGATCGCCTACGCCCCGCTAACGAAATTGTAGCCCCCCCGGGACTGCGGGCATCCTGCCCGCTCCGAGCAAACCACTCCGGGCAAGCAATCGGCCGCG
>DASXVL010000125.1:0-3767 GCA_036504255.1 Armatimonadota bacterium
ACCACATCGTCAAAATCGCGCAACCCAATCCGATGATTGTATTGCTGCTCTGTTTTGGCGTGCTCAGTATCCTGGTGGTGCTTGGAAAAAGTCGAAAACAGCATGGGAGCATATTGCAAGGGGGCGCCGTCAGTGGCCATACCGCGGTGGCCTTCATGCTTTGCGCCGCGATCACCATCTACAGCAACTACCAACCGAGCATTGCCATTCTCGCATTTTTGCTCGCGGCGCTCGTGGCGCAAAGTCGGGTCGAAGGTAAAATCCATACGTTGGCGGAGGTGCTCTGGGGAGCCATATTCGCCGTGATCCTCATGACACTGATCGTCGTCTTTTCCCCTGGATAAATCATCCCTCATCAGCATACGGACCTCTTGATTGCTGCGAAGCATCAGCGCGCCGCAATCAAGCGGGGTGCACCCCACCCTTTCGCCATCGCTGCCGATTGAACACCGCCGTTCGCGTTCGAACAGGGCAAGAATCATCTCCCCGCTTCCTCAGCTTTGCTGGTATACTACTGGCAGTGGTATCCCTTGCCTATGGGTACATTGCAATCAATCGAATGGTTCTACCTCGGCGTGACAGTAGTGTTGCTCCTGCTGTCCGGCCTCTTTTCCGCGGCGGAGATCGGCTTGCTCTCGGTCAATCGCTTCCGCGTGCATCAACTCGCCGAAGGCGGCTCCAGCCGCGCCCGGCAGTTGCGCCATCTGTTGAGTCATCCTTCCCGCGCGTTGACCGTCATCCTGATACTCATCACCACGTTAAACTACACGAATGAATCCCTGATGACCTATTGGTTGCATGGCGTGCGTCATTTGCCTGAATGGATTCCATTTCTCATTTTGCTCTTATCCGTCCTTATCCTGGCGGAAATCACGCCGATCAACTATGCCGCAGCCAATCCGGAACTGGTTGCCACGTGGACCGCTCCACTGCTCACTGCAGCGACGTGGCTGCTCAATCCGGTGAGTCAGGCGATAATGGGCGTCGCCAACCTTTTCGTGCGTCTAGCGGGCGGTGTGCCCCGCCCACGCCCCTTGGTGACTGAAGACGAGGTGCGTACTATCGTCGATCTCGAAGCCGAACGCGGAGTACTCGAAGAAGAAGAAAAGGAGTTGATTCATAGCATTTTTGAATTCAGCGATACCATTGTGCGCGAGATCATGGTACCCCGTATCGACATTACCGCCGTCAGCGTGGATGCGCACATTGCCACCGTCATCGACACGACAATCTCGCACCGCTTTAGCCGCCTCCCGGTGTACCAGGGCAATATCGATCATATCGTGGGACTCGTGCATGTCAAAGATATGTTGCCCTATGAACTGCGGCATCTGACGGACATTCCGGTCAGCCAGGTAATACGTCCGGTGACCTTCGTGCCCGAAACAAAACATGTCAGCGAATTGTTGCGGGAATTTCGCGAGTCGAAAAAGACACTGGTTATCGTGCTCGATGAATATGGCGGCACCGCCGGCCTCGTGACGGTGGAGGACCTGCTCGAAGAGATTGTGGGTGAGATCTATGACGAATACGATATCGAACAACCCTCGATTGAACGGGTGGATGAGCGGACATGGCTGGTTGATGGCAAGTTGCCGATCGGTGAAGTGACCGAATTGATCGGCTACCAACTGCCCGAGGGTGAGTACGACACGGTCGCGGGATTTCTCTATAGCCAGTTCGGTGATGTTCCCACACATGGTGAGCGGATAATCCTGGATGGAGTTACGTTTGTCGTCGATCGCTTGGATGGCCATCGCATCACGAAAATTCGCATCATCGTCCCACCAGCCCCTCCCACAAAGGAGGAGACCGCCAGACTATGACAACACCACTCACGACGGATCTTTGGATTGACTTCATCGGCATTTGCCTGGCATTCGCCGGTGTGGGCTTCACCAGTCTCATGGAAACCGCGCTGGTGAGCATCAATCCGGTGCGGTTACGCCAATTGGTCGAGGCAGGGCATCCAACGGCGCCAATCGTCGAACGATTAGTCAAACAACCACAACGTCTGCTCGGCGGGCAAATCATACTGATCAACACGTTTGTGTTGTTGGCCGCCAACCTGGCGACTGTCGCCGCACATCGGCATTGGGGCGCGCAGTCGGTATTCTGGGCCAACCTCACAGTGCTTGTGCTGCTGTTGTTATTCGGAGAAGTGACGCCAAAGACCTTGAGTGTGAATTTCGCCGAAGGGATTGCACTGCGTACCGCACGAGCCGCCGATCTGCTCGATCGCCTGTTGGGTCCGTTGGTTCTGGTTTTGAACGGCATAGGATTCGCGCTCTTGCGTGTGCTCACCGTGATACATGTACTACCGGGGCATGTCCACCCTGCGCCTACCGCGTTCAGCGAAGAGGATATCAAGCAATTGGTCTCAGTCGGCGAACAAAGTGGCGAGTTCGAAGCCAGTGAACGCGCGATGATCCACGGGGTGATTGAATTTGCCGACACCGCCGCCCAAGAGATCATGGTTCCCCGCACGGATCTCATCGCGCTCCCCATTGATGCCACGTTACCTGAGGCCATCGACACATTCATGACGAGCGGCCATTCGCGCATTCCCGTCTATGAGGAAAATGTCGATAATATTCTTGGTTTGCTCTACGTGAAAGACTTGCTGATTCGCCTCAATGCCAGAACGGATCAGTCCGTACCACCCCTCTCACTGGCGCAGGTGATACGTCCGGCCTATTTCGTACCGGAAACCAAAAAGAGCGATGAGCTGTTACGAGAGATGCAACGTAAGCACGTACATATGGCCATCGTGGTAGACGAGTACGGAGGCACCGCCGGCATCGTCACCATTGAAGATCTGCTGGAAGAAATCGTCGGAGAGATCATTGACGAGTACGACCAGGAACTGACCGCAGTCACTTTCCTCCCCGACGGGTCAGCCATCATCAGCGGCAGGGCCAGTCTGGAAATTGTGCGAGAAAAGCTACAGCTGTCGCTGCCTCGTGAGACCAACGCTGAAACGATCAGCGGTCTGGTGACGGAACGCCTTGGACGTATCCCTGACATCGGCGACCAGATTATCATTAGCGGTCGGCAGTTTACCGTCACGGTCGTCGAACACAATCGCGTCGAGCGCCTGCTCGTGCGTCGCACGGACGAACATCCGTCGCCAAAAGGTGGGGACATCGCTTGAAACGTCTCTTGCTGGATCTGCCACCGTGCCCGCCCAATGTACCCTGGAAAGCCCGCAGATCCGGCGATGTCATACGAATCTTGTCGCCGGTCGGTAATATATCCCACGGCTTGTGTCGGATTCTTTGTGAAACTCTTGACAGGGGAAGGTCCAAGCATTATTCTAATATCCAATACACGTATCTCTCACTTTTTTGAGGAGGCTTCAATGAAAAAAGGGTTTACTCTCATCGAGTTGCTCGTCGTCATCGCGATCATCGCGATCTTGGCGGCAATTCTCTTCCCGGTATTCGGGAAAGCGCGTGAAAAAGCACGCATGACTCAGTGCATGAGCAATCAGAAGCAGATTGCTCTTGCTATCACCATGTACACCCAGGAGAATGACGAAACCATGCCTGGGACAACCGGTCTTGTTGATGGCGTTGTCGCCGCCAATCAGACTTTCACGAGCCGCCAGACTGACTACGCATGGCGCACCGCCATCGGCGTGGCGGACAAAGTGTACAACTGTACCAGTAGTGGCCGTGACGGCTCCGCCGTTATGCCCACCACCACGACGGGCGGCCCCGAAATCGGCATGAACGCCAATCTCTACCAGGTCGGCCTCGGCGTGA
>DASXVL010000126.1:0-10077 GCA_036504255.1 Armatimonadota bacterium
CGCCGATGCGCACGCAGACACGGAACAACTTCACCCAGGCGCTCTCCCCATCGCCCTTGAAAAAATTCGCGCCCCCGAGATGCTGGTTGCCCCAGTAGCTGACGCCGAGCAACCCGCCGTGCGCACCGACGGTGGCGTACATCCGGCCGTGGCAAAAATGGTCGCGCACCAAACCGCCCAACCCCCGCGCCGCGCTGGGGGTAATCGTCTCAAAACGCAATTGGCTGGCGCCATACCCGCCAAGGTTATCCTGCGTACTAGTCAGCTGCTGCATATGAGCTCCTAAGTTATTGGTGTGATTGATCGTGAACCAGGCAATGCCCGCGTAATCATACTGGATTCCGACTGCTTTGACTGCCACGGTGAGCAGAGGATATCACAAGAAGCATCCCTGTTTCTGCAGACGTGCAACTGGCAGCGCGAGGGAGCTATCAGTCATGGCCCTCAGGCAGAGCCGAAGGCTTGATTTTGTGTACCGCTCAAAGCAGTGTACTGTACTTGGCTATGCGCCTCGTAAGTTATCCCATCCAGGCTGTTGTTTCCGGCCGGCTATCCCGTTTGCTTTGATAGTGCACCACGCATGAGGACATCCTGAGTCCCGGAACTGTCAAACCCTGGGAGTCTCCCCGGCAGAGCCGGGGGTTTACCCTGGACTAATTAGCAGCTTCCAGCTGGCATGATGTGATAATTGACGCCCGGCTGTGCACTCCAGGTGATGATAGGTGTCGGTGTCACCACCTCTACGCCATCGTCACCGCGCAACATGACCATCTCACCCGGATAGGGATTCAGCAACTGGATGACCTGCGCCTGTTCGCACCGTAGCTGCAGCGCCGTCACGCCCGTCCCGTCATGCGCGGCGGAGACCAACACGCCGCCGGGAGCCCGTAGCTGCGTGAAAGCGGCGCGACGACCAGCGGGCAACGCGGGGAAGACGCGCAGCACGCCACCGACCGCTTGTAAGAGCATCTCATTCATCGCCGCCGGGAAGCCTAACAAGGCTTCGATCTGAAAGAGCGGCCCGTGTGCGCCCTGCAGATCGTTATGACTGGAGAGGAGGCCCCCGAGGAGAAACCGCTCGCAGGTGACGCGCAGGGCCTCTTCGGCCTCAACCGCGAGACCAAGGCGCGCGGCGATGCAGGCCTGGAATACCAGCGACCAGCCCGTGGAATCCATTGTGCCGTAACTACGGAATTCATGAAACGAATCGCGTCCCAACTGTAATTGCTCCGCGGGACTGTGCAGTCCTATCTCTTCGCACGGGAAGATGGGCACGAGCCGGCTGGGGTGGCGATGGGACCAGGGGAACATCCCGGGGGCATCTCCCCAGGGAAAGAATGCCGTGGCGTAGTCAACCAGCACACCCTGGTGCGTCGGCAAGGGGGGAAGCGCCTGCGCGACGGCGCGGTATTCCTCCGCCACGGACGCATCGAGGCCCAGTGCGTCACTCGCGGTGGCCGCATTTGTAAAGAGCTCGCGCACGAGCGCAATATCGATCGCCGGGTCTCGTCCAAAGATGAGTTGCGACCCGCCGCCTTCACGCGGGCATACCTGTTCCGGCGAATGGGATAACTCAATGTGGTAGTCACCATCCGCGCCGCGCACGAGAAGGTGGCGATAAAACGCGCAGCTCTCCTCCAAGAACGGATAGACGGTATCACGCAACAGGGCGAGATCCCCGGTGAAACGCCATTGCCACCAGAGATGCTGCGCCGCCCAGGCGGTGGGGCAAAGCTCGACGCCGAGCGGCCAGCCGCCGATGGCGCGTCCGCGCCAATCAGTGCAGAACGGAATTGCCAATCCGGGCGCGGCGAACTGTTCCTCGGCGAAACGACGGAATTCGTCCCGCCAATCAGTGGCCAGACAACGTACGAACGACTCCTGCAATTCCGGATGATTCGCCGAGCACGCCGCCCAGAGTGACTCTTGCATATTGACGTTAAAATGATAATCGGTATGCCAGGGTGGGATATCGTACTGGTTCCACAGCCCTTGCAAGTTGGGGGGCGAAGTGTGGGGGCGCGTGGACGAGGCGAGCGCGTACAATCCCATCACCCAGGCTTGATTGAGCGCCGGGTCATCGTAGTACACGGCGGACTGTGCCCAGAATGACTGCCACCAGGCCCGGTGCGCTGCGCGCAGGGCATCCGCGCCCAGCGTGCGGGCGTCATCTACCAGCGCCACGGCGCACGCAGCCGCCGTATCCTCCCCGGCGTCCCGCCCCGACGCGATAGTCATAATCAGTGTTGCAGGCCCCTGTGCGCCGCCAAAGGTCACGGTACCAGACAGACCAAGTGGCGTGGCGATAAGCATGCTCTCCGGCGCTGCGACGTGCACCGCGACCGCGTAATCCTGCTCCTCCGGCAGCTCATGCGTCATCACACCCAGGTCTGTTTCGTACTCAGAGTACGTTGGTTCGACGAGCGTACCGGGGGTCGGGCGCGCGTAGCTCCAGGTAATGTGTTGTGACAGGCGACTATCCAGGCGCACGAGCACGACGTTCGATTCCGCATGCACCAGGCACTCCATGGTGACCGGCGCATAGTCCATACCCCAGGTCCAGCCGAAAGGCGTCGGGTCCACTTGCACGCTACAGGTCGCATCATGAAAGGAGAGACGGCGGGTAATCCCGGTGGTCGGCTGGCCGCGGAGTAGCTCCAGCGAGAGCGCTCCCAGCGACAGTTGCATCTGTTGCCCGGGAGAAGGCGCCCCGTGATTGCCGATCTCGGCTAAAAACGCACGTTCTCCCGCCATGACGCGTTCACGGATCTCCGAATAACTGCTCTGCCAACGCGTACCGTGCGGCATGGACGACGAGAGTTCGTACACATCGTGTTTCGAAAGCCCGACCGATACCCGCTCCGCGCTTCCCCAGACGACCGCGCCGACATCGCCGTTGCCCAGCACATGTCCATCGATCCAGTGCAGCGCCGGCGCTGTCGTCTCATGGCGCAATTGTGCCAAATGTTCTGACCAGCCCTGCCAGGGCGTATCCATGGTGGCCCCCAACGCGTGCTCTATTTGCTGTGTCTGTTTCACCCACATCCCCAATTCTTCCATCCCGTGGCACTCCATCAACCCGCAGCCCGCATCGTGCTCAAACGCTCGCCGGTCGCTTCCCCTGCATTATTTCGTGCCCTCCGGCTTATGTCAACGAAAATGGGCTCGCCAGGGGTATGAAACTAGTCTCAATCAATCCAACGCATGGCGGACGCATCGCCGGGACCGACACGGTTCCACCAACCACACAGGCCAGGGGGCGTGCTTTGTGCAGCACGCCCCCTGGCCGTTTCGCGTCAGACGCTGTGGCTCTTTATGGTGTCGTGACCGTGACGTTATCGAAGGTGACCGTGCTTGCGGCGGACGTACTACCGCTCGATACGGCCAGACCGATGTAGACCGGGTCGGTCATGGTGACGGTCGTATTGGAACCGACTTGCGTCCAACTGGCGCCGTTGGCCGATCTATAGGCCGACAGCGTATTGCCGCTGCGCACCAGCTTGACCCAATAGGGCGCGGCAGCGGCTGAGCCGTTGGTCGAATTGGTAGTGCCGCCCGCCGTCGTTCGGCGTTGGAAGTAGACGTAGTAGGTGGATGTCGGCTTCAGCAACGAGGACGCCTCGATGCTGTTGGCGTTGAGGTTTTGCCGCAGCATCACGCCCGCTCGTTCCGCCGTCGTGGCGCTGGGCGCCGTGGCGACGCGGGCGATGATGGTCCAGTTGCCACTGACCTGTTGATAGACAAAGCGGAAGGCATCCGCCGTCCCGGTCACCCCGGCGCCCGCGCCGCTGACGGTGAAGGTGGGGCTCGCATAGCTGGCGCTACCGGTCACCCCAACCGTGCCGATGTCGGCGGTGGCCCACGCGGTGAGGTTCACCGACGACGAGGTCGTAACGTGGTTAAAGTAGTCATACGCTTTCGCGGTGATAACGTAGCTCCCCGCCGCGATATTCGTCCAATTATACTGGTACGGTGCACTGGTGGCCGTACCCAACAAGGTGCTGCCCTGATAGAACTCCACCTTCCTGATGGCATCGTCGCTATCCGAAGCGGTGGCGGTCAGCGTCACCGAGCCTGGCGCAATACAGAGCGTAGTATTTGCGCTGAGGCTCACGGTGGGGGGAATATTGACGAGATTGTTGTGGAACATGTACGCGCCCCCAGTAATGAAGATCTCGTCGATCTGGCCATCGAGCACGCGTCGTGTCGCCACGGTAGGGGCATCCACCCCGAAAGCCATTCCCCCTTTAACAAAGAGTTGATAACTACTCGTCGGATAGCTCACGCTTTGTACGGAGGCCCCATCGACGAAGAGCTCAAGCTTACTGTTGCCTGCCCCGGCATCCTTGGCATAGACGGCGGCGATATGATGCCATCCGGTCCCCACTAACGATGTGGTGGGCGTGTACTCCAGCGTCGCGCCCGTTTGTCCCAGCGCGAAGAGCAGGTGCGGGTTATTGGTCGTGCCATTTTGGAAACGCAGTGTCGGCTGTACCCCTGCAGTGCCGAATTGCGTGATCAGCCCGACCAGGTCACCCGCCGTATAGGAGTTCGCGAGGAACGAGACCTCGCACGTGAGCCCGCCGTTATCAGGAATAGTCACATACCCACTGGTATTGCGGGCCAAATAGCCGGCGTTGCCCGTGGCGGGCTTCGCCAATTGCAGCGCCGTGCCGGCCCCAGAGACGGAACTCGTGACGATTTGCGGCTTTGCGCCACTGGTCGGATCAAGCCGATCGAGTATCTCCGGACTGATATCACCGGTCGCGTAGGTGTAGGGATTATTCGCATCACTGCCGACTGCGCCATCATTATTGAACGTCAGGCGGTAGAGCGGCGGTGTTTCATGGAACATGTAGGCGTCCTCGGTGATGTAGATATCATCGATTTGGCCATCAAGTACGCGTCCTGTCGCCGCGGTAGGGGCATCCACCCCGAAGGCGATGCCACCTTTGACAAAGAGTTGGTTACTGTCCGTCGGATACGTGACGCTTTGCACGGAGAGCCCGTCCAAGAAGAGTTCGAGTTTACTATTTCCTCCTCCGGCGTTTTTGACATAGACGGCGACGACACGATGCCATCCGGTGCCCACTAATGACGTGGTGGGCGTGAACTCCAGGGCCCCGGAACCGACGCCGAACACCAGGTGCGGGTTATTGGTCGTACCATTTTGGAAACGCAGGGTCATTCCCATCCCACCGGTGCCGAACTGCGAGATCAATCCGACAAGATCACCGGCCGTGTAGGAGTTCGCAAGGAAGGATGCTTCGAACGTCAGACCGCCATTATCCGGAATGGTATCGTACCCGCTGGTATTGCGGGCCAGATAGCCGGCGTTGCCACTGACCGGCCTCGCCAATTGCAGCGCCGTGCCGGCGCTAAAGAGGGAACTCGCAACGATGCACGGCTTCGTACCGCTGCTCGGGTCGAGTCGGTCGAGTATCTCCGGGCAAACATCACCGGTCGCCAAGGTATAGGGACCATTCGCATCACTGCCGACAGCGCCATCATTATTGAATGTCAGGTGGTAGAGCGGCGCAGTGACGAGGCGGTATTTCAGCAGACGCTGGTTATACTGGTCCGCGATGTACAACCATTCTTGACTGTTGCTGTCGATGACCGTGGTCAGACCCGTCGGGTGGCTCAACGATTGTCCATCCACCTTATCAAGTGTTCCGCTGGTCCCGAAGGAGGTGGACAGCTTGCCATTGGCATCAAAGCAGAGGATGCGGTCAGCCGCGGTATCCGCCACCCAGACACGTCCCTTGCTATCGGTGGTGACGGCCTGCGGGCCACGGATCGGCAAGATCCCGGCGGGCTCATGCTTCTCGTAAGCAGTTTTCCAAAGCAACACGCCGGTCGAAGATAGGCAGCTAATCGAACGGGTGGGCACGTTGACGAAGTAGGTATTCCCAGTGCGGGCATCGACCGAAAGACCATGGTAGAAATCCCACGGCGCCATGTTGGATTGCTCATAGCCGGCATCGTAGAGTTGCGTCATGGTCCCGGAGGTGAGGTCACGCGCGAAGATATAAGTTTCCGGCCAGTTGGCAGAGGTACTGCTATCCCAGCGCATGAGCAGTCGTCCATCAGCGGCGATGGCCAGGTCATAGGGTCGAATCGCCGTGGTGTCGGTATAAATGGGCGTGGTGCCCGTGAGCGAGACGGGCGCATTCCAGGTACTGCCGTTCTTTGTACACTTGAACACAAAGACGCCATACACTCCGGTGGCGCTTTGTAACGAACCCAGATAGAGGGTGCCGTCCGGCGCGAAGCAGAAGGAAATCGGCGCACCGGGCAACGCCGGGTCAAAGGCCTGCGCCACCGTGTCCGTCGTGCCGGGCGTAACGCGCACGAGTTTGCCTTTGCTGAGATAATAAACCGCCCCGGCATAGCTCTTGATCCCGGTGCGCTCGACCAGGAAGGCGGGGTATTGCGTATCGAGTGCGGGGACCGCGAGCGTCGCCGCCGTCAGGCCCGTCGTGTTGTAGGTAAAGCTCTTGATGATAGAGCCGCCCACAGACGCGGAGAACCCGAGTACCAGTTGGCTGGACGGGCGGGCGGCCAGCGCCGTGACCGCGCCACCGACGTTGACATTCCACTGGTAGACCTGGTTCAGGAACCCGACGACGTTATTGCCGTTGGTGGCGACAAAGAGCCAGGTACCGTCAGCGCTAACGGCCACACGACGCGGCCCGCCGTAGGTAAAGGGAATGACGGCCTGTTGCGTGCCGTCCGCAGCATAGACGACCACGCGCGCGCCGTTTTTATCGCCGACGTAGATGCGCCCCGTGCTATCCACGGCCGTGCCCGATGGAGCATAGCTGCAGAGCTGATTGCTCGTTCCGCCGGCGAAGTCGAAGGCGGCGGAGCCGTCCCGGTGGAATTTCCACACGCCGACCGGTGATTCACTGGACACGTACAGGTTATCCGCGGCATCGGTGGCAAGATGCCAGGTATTGTTCGCATTGACGCCATAGTTCGTGGCGCCGGTGCTCAAGGTGACGATGCGTCCGGCGGTCGGATCGTGTTGATACAGGCCGCCGTTGTAGTTGAGCGACACAAGTTTGCCATCGGAAAGCGCACGCAACCCGTAGACGTACTGGATGGCCGGGGGCGTCAACCCACCGTTAAGCAGCATTCCGTCCCCGGTATCCGGAGTGGCGGGGAGCATGAGGCGGACAGTGCGTTGATAGGCGCCGACGGCGTTGAAGAGCATGGTCTGCTCATCAGAGGCGACCCAGAAGTTGCCTGCCGTATCAAAGGTCAGGTCTTCCACCTTGAGCAGCTTGCCGCGCGCATCGCCGGTGATGCCGGTGAATGCGAATTCCGGCATGGGGCTCGGTGATGCCGGGATCAGGCCGCGCGAGACCGTGCGGTCCTGCAACCCGGGCGGCCAGGCGCCAATGATGTGGTAGAGGCGGACCATATCCGGGCGTTCCAGATTCGTGCGCGCCGTCCACAGGTCACCTGCCGTGAGCGCCGCAGAGGCGGCGTTGATGAGGTCGAGGCAGGACTGCGCTTGCGCCTGTGTCATTTCAATCGCGAGATTGCCGTTCGTCAGCCCGGTGACCAGATTGTTCGCAAAGGCGACTTGCTGGGCCACGATAGTCGTTTCATTTGACGGCGTCGCAGCCGCCACGCTGGTCAATGATGTCGTGGTGCTGGTGGTCTTATAGCTGCGCAGTTGATACGGCTGCAGCGTGACCACGAGCTGGTTGCCGTTCAGCGTCACCGGCGCGCCGGTGGCGGCGGAGACGACCGTGCCCGGATTCGCGAGGCTCAGGGTCACAGTTTCGGCGAAGCGTTCTTTATTCACAGCGTAGAAGAAAAAGTCGTTGCCCACTTGTTTGTACCACACCTTAACCGGGCTATTGGGCGTGATGGTGAAATCGGTGAAGGACACCGCCGGCAGGCCTCGGTATTCGGCCATGAACTCGCCGAGATACTGCTGTGTGCCGAAGATGTTGCCGTTCCCGCCGTTTACCAGGGTGCAGGTGTCACTGTCGGCCAGCGCCACGGCGTAGAGTTCCAGTTCATGCCGGTCGGCCGGAGCGTTGGCGTCAAAATTCAGCGCTTGCGCACTGGTGCCGAGGGTGTTCCAGTCCAGGTTGTCGTTGACCTCAAAGTAAGTGCTGTACACGCCAAATTGCCCGGCGCCCGTGGTGGCGATGGCCTTCGTCTCCGGGTTATACATGCCGTCAATCGTCAGACTATCCGCAACCGGCGTCGAATAGCGACGGCCATAGCTGGCCCAGGGGATGATGGCAATGCCGGGCTCACTGGCGTAGGCGTTGACATCGAGGCCCATCTCTTTCAGTTGGGCGGTGAACGAGGTAGTATTTACCGTCGCGCCGGTGAGCATCTCGCTGAAGGCGGTCAGGTAGAGCGTGGCATTCGGGTTGACCTGGCGGATACGGTCGCGCAGTTGGCGGTGAAAGGCGAGCAACTTGCTGCAACGCCAGCTTTGCCACTGCGCCAGGTGCGTCCCGGTCAAATAGGCAAAGCGCTTGCTGAAGCGTGTGGGGTCGTCCGCCGTGCCCGGCACGGTGTCGCCGGTCTCCAGCGTGTACTGGCTGATGGTCCAATCATCATAGCCCCAGTTCAGCCCCGGCAACGCGTTGTAGCCTTCCCATTGCCAGTTGGCCATAATGCGCGAGGAGACGCCGGCGAAGGCGGCACAGCCGGACATGTTGTCGGCCAGTTCGCCGATGATCTGCAGGTATTTCGCCTGTACCGTGGGGTGCAAGGCGTTAAAGAGCGGCATGGCGGTCCCATTGGCGCTGTTGCCGTTTTTATCGCGCAGGATCCACGCCGCGCTGCCGCCATCAGCGGCGAGCGTATGCGTGTCAGTGGTGGCCCAACCCATGATGCGGGAGTCGAACCAGACGCTGGGCGTCATGACGACCTCCGGCACATATTTGAGGCCATATTTTTCGGCGATGGTCGCGCAGAGGCGGCCTTTGTCGAGCGTGGTACAATCCCAACCATCGAGCACAAGGCTGGTATAGCCGCAGTTGCGATAGTTGTTCAGCGTGGGAAAGAGCAAGTTAGCGCCGGTATAGCGGCACATCGTCGCCCAGCGTTCCATGGAAAGCGCCTGCTGATCGATATTGGTGGAGGTGGCGCCGAACTGCCGGAGCCAACGGCTGTACTCCTCAAAGTAGTAGCCCATGAGACGGCTGTCCGTGCGACTGGGTACCGCGGCCGCGGTGAGTTCGCTGGTGATCTTGTAAATGCGAATATGCGAGGCGGCGGCGCGCAGTCCCGGGTCGAGGTTCAGGACCGCCACCACCGCGTTCGTGCCCCGTGGATAAAACAACGCGGTATGCGTTTTCATGGTTTTGGACAGTCGGTAGTGATCGCCGGTCTCCACACCGCCGGTGAGCACCGCGCCGAGATCGCCGGAGGCGGTGACGCCGTCATTGGTCCAGAAGCCCATGCTGCGCCGTTCGTCATCCGGATAGACGACTTCGAGCTGGTACAGGCTGGTCGCATCAGGGAGAGTGAGCCCGTAGGAAAAGCCATCCAGCGCCCAGCCGGCGTTGCTGCCGGTACCGGAGGACTCGCGGTAGTTGCCGAACGCGGTGGTAACTACCCGCGTTGCCCCGTCTTTCTCGCGCAGCGGAGTCGCCATGGTGCAATCGATATCTTGCACCAGCGTGCGCTGCAGCGTCGCCGCCGGGGTAGGCGGGGTCATATCGACCACGATGTATTCATTGACGTGGAGATCTGCCGGACGGAGTACGACGCCGCCGACACGGGCGAGCAACCAGAACTGTCCCGCGGTGGGACAGGGGATGTTCACGCGCTGCGTGCTGAAAGCGCTGGAGGCGGGGAAGGTGACGGTCGTAATTGACGTCAGCGAGTTGTCCGCCAGGTTTTTCGACACCAGTTCATAACTGATGCTGACATTCGTCATGCCGCCGGTGACATCGACAACCAGGTTATTGTTTTTGCGAACGATGTTCGAGCCGACGATTTTAGCGTGCACGCACCCTTTCGGCTGGTCATCGGCAGATTGTATCTTGATGCCGCCCAGGGTGCCGGGCCAGTTAAAGCGCTGGGCGCGGATGG
>DASXVL010000127.1:0-4060 GCA_036504255.1 Armatimonadota bacterium
CCCCCTGCCCCGAGGGCGGGGCAGGGGGAGCCGCTTCTCCATCGTTCGATAGACGCCGAACTCGCCTGATAACTAGACCGCAAGATCTCTCGTATGGGTGATGTGGAGATGCACGCACCTGTGATAGCTTCTATTCAGTACATTCGAGGCGCTCGCGAACCCATTACACAAAAAGCTCACGCAACACCTGCGGCACGAAATACCACGGCAAGAACAACGAAGCCGCCAACAACGATCATGGTAGGAACTGACATTACGTCGCCCCTCTCCCGTTCACACGGCAACGCTGGAGCCCTACCCTACCCTGCCGGAATCCGGTGGCCGCAGGCTGTTGCTTGCGGCCACCGGTATACTTCCGACCAATATTGAACAAAAAAGCGAGGTCAGCGAAAGCGTAGATGATTAGGCCCGGGCCAACCCAAAGAGACGAACGGCGCCGGGACAACGGATGTGCTCGGAATAAAAGAGAATCACTGTTATGCAAAGGAAGCTCATGTCAGAGACGCTCCAACAGACTATCCTTGTCGTCGATGATACCCCGGCAAACATCGACCTCCTCCGCAAGATACTGCAAAGCCGTTATAACGTGTGCGTGGCCTCCAACGGCGAGTGTGCGCTGGAACTCGCGCACGCTGATCCCCGCCCTGACCTGATCCTGCTGGATATTATGATGCCGAAAATGGATGGCTATGAGGTGTGCCGGCGGTTGAAGGCCGACGAGGCCACCGCGGCCATTCCGGTCATCTTCGTGACCGCGAAATCCGAGGTGGAAGATGAGGCGGCAGGATTCCGTCTTGGCGCCGTCGACTATATCACGAAACCCCTCTCACTGCCCATCGTGCTCGCGCGGGTCAGCACGCACCTCGCGTTAAGCCAGGCCCGCAATACTCTGGAAGAGCGGACCCTCGAACTGCGTGAAACCGCTCGGCTCAAGGAAGACGTGGAGAATATTACCCGCCACGATTTAAAGACGCCGCTCACGTGCATCATCGGCATGCCGTCGCTGATTGCGAGTTCCGGTAACCTCACCCCGGATCAGCAGGAGTTCCTGGCCATCATCGAGGAATCGGGGTACCGCATGCTGCAAATGGTCAACAGTTCATTGGACCTGTACAAAATGGAGAAGAAGAGCTACCGGTTTACTCCCGATGCCGTCAATGCGTGCGCCGTCACCTATAAGGTGCTGCGCGAACTGCAGGATCTGCTCCACGCACATCGATGTGCTGCGCGGGTCGAGTTGGATGCGCAGCCGGCAATGCCGGACACGACGCTATCCATCTGGGCAGAGGAACTACTGACCTACTCGTTGCTGGCGAACCTGGTGAAAAATGCCATTGAAGCGTCGCCGGAGGAGTCCGAAATCACCATCGCCCTCACCACCGGTGTGCAACCGCAGATTGCCATTCATAATTTCGGGGCCGTCCCGGAAGTCTTGCGCGAGACGTTTTTCGAGAAATATGCGACCGCCGGCAAAAAAGGCGGCACCGGGCTCGGCACCTATTCCGCCAAATTGATTACCGATACCCAGGGAGGCAGCATCGCCATGCAGACCTCGCTGGATGAAGGCACCACGATAACGGTGACTTTCCTGCCCCCTCCCGCCTGATCACCGGGAGACGATTGACTCCGGGAACGGTGCCGCCACTCACCATGTTCACCCCGCGAACGCAAGAATAGCCTGCGCCACGCAGCATACGTTCAAGCAGGAGGACATTCACTGCCATATCGTCAACGTTCAGGATAGTAGCGTTAAAAATGTCAGCGGAATTAACCATAATACGTGTGCCCTACTTCATTTATCCAGACTCGCCCCAGCCTCCGCAAATGTCAACGTAAGATTCAAGGTCTCCATAAACTCGCTGACTTTAATGGGCTTGGTGAGATACTGAAAGAATCCGGCCTCCATGCCTTTTTCAATATCCCGTGGCATGGCATTCGCGCTAAGGGCCACGATGGGGATGTGCGCGGTGGACGGGTCAGCATGCAAGATTTTCATAGCGTCAATGCCGCTGATATCCGGCAGATTGATGTCCATCAGGATCATCTCCGGCTGCGAGGAGCGGGCCAGCGCAATACCGAGACCGGCAGTCACCGCGGTGAGCAAGCGCAAATCCGGACGGCGGGCAATGAGTTGTTCGACCAGCTTCATATTGGCCGGGTTGTCTTCAATATACAGCAGGGTGCGCCGCCGCGCAGACTGCAGCGCTTGCAGTGGAACCGCTGGGCTGGGCGACTCTTCCTCAAAGGCCAGTTGTGGCTCGACATCCGCCATGAGTTCGATCCAGAACTCGCTGCCTACCCCCACGCTGCTTTCCGCGCCGATGGATCCCCCCATCAGTTCGACCAATTGCTTGGCCACGACCAGGCCGATGCCGGTACCTTCCACGGCGCCGGTCTCTTGGCCGAGACGATTGAAGGGTTGAAAAAGCTGCGCCAGCTTTTCCGCGGGCAATCCCTCACCGGTGTCCTTGACGCTCACGCGAATCCGCCCCGAGGCGCTCTCCCGGCAATCCACGCTGACCGTCCCGCCCGGCCTGTTGTATTTGATGGCATTTGACAGCAGGTTAATGAGCACCTGCTTCACCCGCGTGCGATCGGCATGAACGAAGTACGGGACGTCAAAGGCAGGGAAGGTCATGCTGATGTCATACTGTTGCGCCTGCGATTCGATCATGGCATGGCATTCAAGTATCACCTCGGCCATCGACAACGGTTCCGGCGAGAGCGAAATTTTCCCAGCTTCGATCTTGGAGAGATCGAGAATTTCGTTAATCAGTTTCAGCAGATGCCATCCCGCCTGGAGAATCTGGCCAATGCTTTCCTGCTGGGAGGGCGACGGCGGCGGGGCATCGGATTCCATCAACTGCGCGAAACCGAGAATGGCATTGAGTGGGCTACGCAACTCATGACTCATGGCAGACAAGAAATCCGATTTGGCCAGGTTGGCTTTTTCCGCTGCCGCGGTGGAGTTGATCAGACTGGCTTCCACCTGTCGGCGTTCGGTCAGATCCCTGGTTAGTTTGGCGAAGCCACGCAGATTACCGAATTGATCCCGAATCGCCGTAAAAACCACATTCGCCCAGAAGCGTGAGCCGTCCTTACGCAGGCGCCAACTCTCGTCCTCATAGCGCCCTTTGACGGCGGCTGCCTCCAGCTCTTGCTGCGGCTTGCCACTGTTAACGTCCTTCAGCGGATAGAACCGGGAAAAATGCTGGCCGATGATCTCTTCCGCATGGTAGCCCTGGATGCGCTCCGCCCCGCTATTCCAACTCACCACGCACCCGGCGGGGTCCAGGCCCACAATGGCGTAGTCCGTCACACTCTCGACCATCAAGCGGAAGCTTTCTTCGGTCCAACGGAGCGTCTCTTCCACTTGCTTGCGTGCAGTATTATCGGTGCCGATCAGCAGATAGCCGATAATACCACCGAGGTCGTCACGCAGCGCCGTGACCGACACGACGGCCGGAAAGCGGCTGCCATCCTGACGGATATAGGTTAATTCGTAGATGTCCTCGATCCCACGCGAGGCCTTGAAGACCAGCGCCTCGAACCCCGGTTTGATCGGCGTGCCGAGTTCCAGACTCAAGGCCTCGGCGCGCGCGACCACTTCCCGCGGATCGGAAATATCGGCCGGAGTGATCTTGTTGACCACTTCGACGGCCGTGTAACCTAACATGCGCTCGGCGCCGACGTTGAAAATTTGGATGACGCCTTTTTCGTCGGTAGCGATACTCGAAAAGTTGGCGCTGTTGAAGATGGCGTTCTGCAGGGCGCCCGCTTTGAGCAGCTCCGCTTCCGCCTGTTTTCGCGCGGTGATGTCACGTAACACGCCGGTATAATAACGCTGGCCACCCAGCGACATTTCGCTGACCGCCATCTCAATCAAGAAAATACTGCCATCCTTGCGCCGACCCACGACCTCGCGTCCGAGCCCGTTCTCGTCACCCTCATCGCGCGCCATGCAATACTCGAGGGCGCTCGTGCACTGATCTTGATCCAACTGGGGTATCAGCAGACCGAAGTGTTGTCCAATGAGCTCTGCGCCGGTATAGCCAAACAT
>DASXVL010000128.1:0-3664 GCA_036504255.1 Armatimonadota bacterium
CCCGCGACACACCACACCACAGCGGACGGCCCCTATACCGAAAGTAGCCATGCAACCAGGACTTCCAGGCCGTGCTTCGTTATTGCCAGGGGAAGGGCTATTTCTTCTGGTAAGTCTTATAAATTATACGGGACGCCTCCCTATTTATTCCGGCATGCCAGTGCACAATTATCCGTTGAGTATGGCCTGGTATATTGATGAGGCCTTGTTCGTTGATAACTAATAGGGACACCTCCCTATTTTAGGCGCTTGTCCGTACCTCCGCACAACACATCGCGAAACAGACGATGGCGCCTCCTCACGAAATTTCCAAGGACAAACCGAGCGGTTAGTTTTCGGGGTCGTCAGCACGTATTCGTGCGGCGAATGGGGGGACGGAAAGCTATGCTATTTCGACATGACTCACAGGGTCTCACAACAGGCGACCCCGACAACGAGAGGAGCACACATGCAGATCATGATAAATACCTGGACAACGGGCGTAGTATTTGTCTGGGTAGCAGCAGCAAACTGGCGTTCGTGTAGTAGATGAGATTTGTTAGTTTTTGTTGTGTTTTAGCTAAATTAGTGTGTGATAATGTTTTGGTAATGAATGGGGGGCTGTCCCTTATTAGTAGTAAGTCGCTATCTTCCTTTGACTATACATCATGTAAGCAAGCAGGTCCATACTATTGTTTGCTGCCGGGGATAGCCGGGTTATGGCCCAATGCCCTTCAGATAAGCTCTGTTGGCCCGACCGTTTTCTTCCCGTGTGCAACCACGCACACGGGCATCCCTCTGCTTTCCGTGCATGAACGATGACAGCACACGCAATCACGATGACTCTCGGAACAGCCAAACGCTGCGAGGTTCCCATGACGCTTTAACTGATTCTCGTTCTAGAGCACCTGGAGCATCGAGCGTCGGTACTCCAGTGGGGTAAGACCGGTATAGCGGTGAAAGAGGCTGCTCAGGTGCTGCGAGGAGGGGTAGCCGGTTTCATAGGCGATGGTGGTAATTGGCAGCGGGGTGGTGGCGAGCAGTCGCTTCACTTCCTCCAGGCGCGCCTGCTGCTGGAATTGCTTGGGGGAGAGGCCTGTCTGTTCAATAAAATGGCGCGTGAGTTGGCGGTAGGAGAGGGGCACGGCGGCGAGCACCTCGCGCACGCCACGCCCGGTGGTCAGGGTGGCAAGGAGGGCCTGCCGTGCGCGTTCCGCCCAGTAGCGCGCGGCATCCTCCGGCGCAGGGGTGCCTGTCACCTGGCGTAACGCCTGCCGGCAGAGGGCGATGCCCAACCCGGTCAGCACTTCGTCCGTGCCCACAGCGGGCGTACGAATTTCGCGCAGCATGGCGTGCGCGAGATCGGCCAGCGGTTGTGCCGCCAGCGCGGCCACCGCCTCGCCGGAAAATTCCTCCGCACACGCCCCGAACACGTTGACGCACACGCCGCGATACGCCTGCTGCGGGCAGGACAAACGAAAGGCGCTGCCGATGCGCAGCACCAACACCTCCCCGGCGGAGAGTACGCGCCGCGTCACTGATGTCGTAAAATGGAGCGTTCCACGAACAATAAAGATTACCTGAAAGTGGTCATACGCCTCAGTGGAAAAGCGATATCCGGCGGGCTGTTCTTTCAATCCTGTGCTATATTGTCTGTTATCATGTCGCATTTGCGTACAGTATACGACGCAATTGCATTAGAAGGCAAGTCCGGTATGCGCTACACTTTACGTACAGATGGAGGACGTTATGACCGAACGTGAACGTTACCTCGCCGCCGTGCGCTTTGCGGCTCCGGCGCAACTGCCCCTGATCACCATGGGGCCGCGCGAATCTACTCTGGCCGCGTGGCGGGAGCAAGGTTTGCCCGCCGGGGAGGACTGGCTGCATGCCCTCTGCGCGCAGATCGGCCTGGACTACGACTTCCCGCAGGCGCCCCGTGCCGAGCACGGCGTCGATTTCCGCATGCTACCTATGTTCGAGGAGAAGGTACTGGCACACCGCGACGGGCATTATCTGGTGCAGGACTGGATGGGCAATATCACGGAGATTTCCGACGCATTCGATGTCACGTACCTGCGCACGGCGCGCGATTTCGTCACGCGAAAGTGGCACGCCTTCCCGGTAACGACGCCGGCCGACTTCACGGCGATGACTGCGCGCTATGAACTGGATACCCCGGGCCGCTTTCCGCACGACTTCCCCGAACGCGCCCGCGTGCTCGCCGCGCGTGATTACGTGAGCTGCGTGAGCCTCGCCGGTCCGTTTTGGCAGATGCGCGAGTGGTGCGGTTTTGAGCCGCTTTGCCTGCTCTTCCACGACGACCCGGCGTTCATCGCGGCCATGGTGCAATTTTGGTCCGACTTTGTCGCCGATATGCTCGCACGCCTCTTCGCCACGCACGTCCCTGACCAACTGCTCATCAACGAAGACATGGCCTATAAGGGCGCCAGCATGCTTTCCCCAGCCATGACCCGCCACTACCTGCTCCCGGTGTGGCAACGCTGGGTCGCGCTCGCGCGGGATGCAGGCGTACCGGTTATCGCCATTGACTCCGACGGCAACCTTGACGAGCTCATCCCACTCTTCATCGAGGCCGGATTCAACCTCTGCCTGCCCATCGAGGTCGCTGCCGGATGCGACATCGCCGCTTATCGCGCACGCTTCGGCACCCAGATCGCCTATGCCGGGGGCATCGACAAGCGCTGTATCGCCCGTAGCGGTGACGACATCGCCGCGGAGATGGCGCGCCTTCGCCCGGTGGCACGCGCCGGCGGCTTCATTCCCGGCTGCGACCACGGTATGCCCCCGGACATTTCCTGGCCGCATTTACTCCAGTTCGGGCGTCTCTGGGCCGAGATGACAGGGTGGGGGTAGCACGATACTCTACTATTTTCCGCGTGTGCTTGCGTAAAACGCAGACGGCTTGTATAGTGTGAAATATTATGCGAGCACCTACCATTTTTTGGGTAGGGAAGGGGGCGATTATGAGTCCCAACGCGGAAACGCAATCTTACGATCTTGAACTCATCCTCTTGACTCGGCGTCTGGCGGCCATGGCGGAAAGTGGTGTCCCGCTGTCAGCTATTCTGGACACTCTGCAGGAGGAGGCGCCCGCGCATTATGCCGACGCCTTACGGGAAATCAGCGTACAGGTCTGGGCGAACCAATCGCTCTATCAGGGGTTGGCTGCCTACCCCGCACTCTTTCCTTCGGTCTACTGTGTCATGGTGCGCGCGGCGGAGGTCGGCGGCATGCTCGACACGACCTTGCACGCTCTGGCCGATCTGCTGGAAACGGACTGGAAGTTAACCCATCTGGCTGGCCGGCCCTCACTCCTCACGCAAGTCGATCACGAGAACACGCCCGACTTCTCGCTGCTCACCGCCGCGCAGCGCGCCGTCATCCTCTCGCTCTTCTGCCGCACCTTCGGTCAGCTCCTCTCCTCGGGCGTGCCTATCTTGCAGGCGATGAAGGTCACCGCCGACCTGTTGCCCGTGGACGCGCGCACGGAATGGCTGGAAATCCGCCGTCGCTTCTCCGTCGGCGCCTCGCTCGGCGAGGTCGGCTTCCTGCCGCCCTTCCTGCGCCGCCTGGTGGAAATCGCGGAACGTGACGGCACGCTCGACAGCGTCATGCTCACCGCCGCCGACACCTACGCCCGCGAAGTTACCTGCCGCAGGAA
>DASXVL010000129.1:0-11750 GCA_036504255.1 Armatimonadota bacterium
TCCCCCGTTGATAGCAAAGCGTGATGCTTATCGCTTACTCAATTCCTCATACACTTCATTGTAATAGAGCGCATTTTCCACGGGCGTGTTGGCGGGAATGTGATTGCCGACGGCCATGAAGAAGCCGGGGCAGTTTTTGCCGATGGCCATGCAGCGCTCCACCTCGGCGCGGATCTCCGCTCTACTGCCGTAGAGCAGGATGCGCGTGTCGGCGTTGCCGACGAAGGCGTGCGTTTTGCCATAGCGTTCGGCGATATAGGCCATATCCGTGCAGGGCTCCATCACGAAACCGTGTACACCGGTCTCCGCCACGTCGTCGATGAATTCGGTGAAGTTGGCGTCCGAGGTGTACATGATCTTCTTGCCCGCCTCCAGCAGCGGGGCAAAGTATTTTTTGTAGTTGGGGAAGACGTAGCGGCGGTACCAATCAGGACGGAAGATCGCGCCTTCGGTCCACACGATGTCGTCGTGAATCATCACCACCGGCACATTGGACGCGGCCAGCGCGTCAAAATACTGCTGAATCCAGGAAGCGTAACGGTTCGTGACTGCACCGAAGCCGTCCGAATCAATGCCCGAGGCGAGCAAGAGCATTTCCCAGCCGAAGATGTCGATGAGCCCGGACACGCAGGTGACGTAGATGCCGGTCATATTTACCCCGCCGGGATTCATCGCGCAGCGCTGCTGGTAATTTTCCTCGAAACGGCGGGTGAGCTCGGCTTTGTCGCGCGTGCCGAAGGCCTCCCAGGGATCGAAGGCGAGCACGTCCTCCGGCTCGGCAAACGGGCAACCGCCGATCTCGCGCTTATCGACACCGCCGGCAGCGTATTCGGCATGCCCCATGTCGGTGCGGATATCGCCGAACTCTGCGGCGGAGATGAGTACGTTCCAGAAGAAATCATAATTCCAGGCTTTGCAAAAGGCTTGTTGTGCTTGCTGTTTGGTGGCTTGGCTGCTCTGCACCGCAACATCGATGCCGGTCACCACCTTAAGCAGATCCCAGTGCGACTCCGCGGAATATTCAGTGCGGGGCACGCGGTCAGGCATCTCCAGGTGAATGGCTGACCATCCGTCTTGATAACTCATCGTCATGTCTCCTTTGGCGTGAAGGCCATATCCCATACTGTAGCGATTTGGGCTCCGGCTTGGCCATAGACGAACAGTAGAAAAGTATGTACTATTTACAGATATTCTAATGGTCGTGTGCTGGCCTGATCTTTGTGAAGGCCAGGCAATTATGCGAGATTTACATGTGAGGAGGTGAAGGATGGCTAGTCCTCTCAGTACGCTGGTGACGCATATCGTGCAGGCAGAGCGCACATTTTGCGATCCCAGTTGGGGCGAGGCGGAGGAGGTAACCTTTAATAATCCGTTTGCGCGGCTCTACTGGGTAGCCGAGGGGGAAGGGTTCGTCACGCATCACGAGCGGCGTTATCATCTGCAGCCGGGTCGGCTGTATGTGATCCCCGCGCACACGCCATCGCGCTACCTGTGCCCACAGCGGATGGTGTTGCACTGGCTGCATTTTACCGCGCATGTGCTGCATAAATTCGATCTGTTCGCCTTCTTCTGTTGTGATCATGTGGTCGACATCACCGATAGTGCGCAGACCCAGGCATGCTGGGAGCGGCTGCTCCGCGCGTACAAACAATGCGATCTGGCGGGAACGCTGCAGAGCGATGGGCTGTTGCGCCAGTTGCTTGCGCCGTTTCTGGATACCGTCGATGTCGAAGGACAACGCCGACGCCTTCACGAATTGGCCCGGTTTACCGGCGTGCTGGAATATATTGACCGCCATCTGGCGGAGAAGCTCACCTTAGCTGAGCTGGCGGATCTGGTGCATCTACAGCCGACCTATTTTTCCAATATCTTTTCACGGCACATGGGGGAGGGACCGCTGGTCTATGTCAATCGTCGCCGCGTTGAGCGCGCACAGAGTCTGCTTTGGCAGAGCAGCGCATCGCTCGCAGAGATCGCACAAGCGGTAGGCTTTCATGACGTCTTCTACTTTTCCCGCATGTTCAAGAAGATCGCCCAGGTGTCACCGGGGCAGTTCCGTCGGCAACATGCAGGGCAGACACCCTGAGCAGAGCGGGGAGGGCCAAAAAAGACCCACCCGAGGCGCTCGGATGGGTCTTGTGCTGTGCTAGGGTGTCAGCTTACCAATCGCGGGAACGACCACCGCGGCCACCACCGCCATTGAAGCCACCGCCACCACCAGCCATCTTCTCGGCTTTGCGACGACGCCGGCAATCGGCACAGCGGGTCGGCGGGGTGAACCCCTTCTCCTGGAAGAATGATTGCTCGCCTTCCGTGAACGTAAACTGGCCGTTACAATCACGGCAGACCAGAGTCTGATCGGGCATTCCACTGCCCTCCTTCTTGAAAATGCATCCTCGGTCGGGCTGTGTTTTCGTTGGTGGCATTTGCTCCAGTTCGGCTCGCCACCCATCCGCGAATGTAAAAGCCAGTATAGCCAATTTATTTTTCTTCGCCAAGAGTTTTGGTAAAAAAAACGGCAATTCGCCAGAATTTCAGGACACGGAGGGCGTATTTTCCGACAAAGACGTGGCGGGGGCATCACCGAACGGTTGCTCGCCACGACGTAGCGCCAGCACGAATTGCACCATGGCAATGGCCGGAGGGGCGAGGAACATACCGAGCAGCCCCAGCAATTGATAGCCGACGAGTAGTGAAATGATGACGATGACGGGATGCACGCCCAGATGATCCCCGAGAATACGCGGCATGAGGAATTTGCTCTCGAAAAAATGGAGAGCTGTAAAGCCGATCACGACCCACCAGATGGCCCCGGACCAGGGACTGAGTAGGACGGAGCCCAAGACCGGTATCCCCCCGATCAACGGGCCGAGAATAGGGATCGCGCGGGAGATGCCGGCGATGATACCGAGCAGGATGGCGCCTTTAATTCCCATGAGGATCAGGCCGATGGTGACCACCGCCCAGGCGATCGCACAGAGGATAAGCTGGCTCTGCACGTAGCGCCGGAGGATACGATCCATTGCCTGCCCATAGCGTAGTGTGCTTTCCCTATGGCGAATTGGTATAAAAAAGAGCAGTTGCTCGCGTAAATTGCGCGCGTCAGTGAGGAAATAAAACGCCACCAGGGGCACGAAGATGAGTTCGATGGTCAGCGCGATCCATTGGCCGGTTTTTTTGACGATGCCGATCAGCGGAGCGAGTACACCAGAGACGCCTTTCTCGGAGAGATGGCCCACTTCATTCTGGACCCCGGTGGCGACCTGCGTCCGGATATCCTCCGGAATGGTGTTTTCGTACCAAACTTGCAATGCGGCGAGCTGTTCGGGGAAATTCTTCTTTTCCGCATAGGCTTTCCAGGTGATTTTTAAATCCTGGTAATTACCGGACACCGCCCGGATGACTCCGGCGCCGACGAAAAAGAGCGCAACGGCCAGCGCGAGGTAGACGACTAACGTGGCGGTGATGCGTGCCGCGTGTGGATGCTTCCAGCGGCTGATGCGTACCAGCCATTCCACTGCAGGTTGCAGCAGGTAGGCCAGCATCACGGCCAGCACCAGGATCGTCATGGTGACGCGCAGGAATTCTTGAAAGATGAAGTACCCGACGATGATGGCGGCCACGATGAGTAAAGCGAGGATGAGCTTCTTCCACCAAAAGGCCGACGGGATACCCGCCGATTGTGATCCTTGTTCCGCGTGTTCAGAAACCACCATGGACTCCTTGTGGAGCAATTATATCACGTTTTGGCACGACGCATGGTTCGTGCCGTCGGCAAATGCCAGGGCGCCGGCGGCACGGTAAGGAGGTGAGGGTTTTACGCGCTAGCTGTCGAGAATTCGTCCGGCAAGCAGCTTGTAATGCCGAAATGCGCTTTGATGATCGCCGCGATGCGTTCGGAGGCCCGGCCATCGCCATAGGGGTTGGCCGCGTGCGCCATGGCCGCATGCGCCTGTGCGTCGGTGAGCAGCAGGGTACCCATGTCAGCGATCTTCGCGCGATCGGTGCCCAACAGTTTGCCCACGCCGGCCGCGACGGCTTCCGGGCGTTCGGTACTTTCACGCAGCACCAGCACGGGCACGCCGAGGCTGGGCGCTTCTTCCTGAATGCCGCCGGAATCCGTGAGAATCAGGCGGGCGCGTTTCATCAATTGGATGAAATCGAAGTAGTCGGGCGGATCGATGAGGCGCACCCGCGGATGGGCGCCCAGCACCGCTTGCGCGGTCTCGCGCACGACCGGATTGCGGTGCACGGCGTACACCAACGTCGCCTCCGGCACGCGTTCCAGCAGATCGAGCATGCCCAGACACGCCTGACGGAGTGGCTCGCCCCAATTTTCGCGGCGATGCGCGGTGACCAGGATGAGCGGACCCGTCAGCTCATCCACCCAGGAGAGCGCCGGGGAAATGACGCTGCTCTCCGCCGCCCACAGCAACGCATCGATGACCGTGTTGCCGGTGACGAAGACGCGGTCAGCGGGTACGCGCTCCGCGAGCAGGTTGTCGCGCGACGAGGCGGTGGGAGCAAAATGCAGGTCGGTGAGCACACCGGCCAGACGACGGTTCATCTCTTCCGGGTAGGGTGAATACTTATCGCCGGTGCGCAGCCCCGCTTCCACGTGTCCGAAGGGAATGCGGGCGTAAAAGGCAGCCAGCGCGGCGGCAAACACGGTAGTGGTATCACCTTGCGCCAACACTAAATCGGGCTGGATGTCGGCGTAGACCGTTTCCAGGCCGGTGAGCGCGCGCGTGGTGATCTGCGTGAGCGTCTGACGCGGCGACATAATATCCAAATCGACATCGCTGGTGAGGCCGAACTGGCGCATCACCTGGTCGAGCATCTCGCGGTGCTGCGCGGTGACAATCACTTTGACATCGAAAGCGGCGTCCTGTTGTAAGGCGCGCACCACGGGGGCCATCTTCACGGCCTCGGGGCGCGTGCCGAATACGGTGACAACTTTAAGCGGCATATTATCATTACCTCAATGTTAATTCCACGGACGGGTACGCGTAAGTAAGAGCGCCAGCGCACAGCCAATGGCCGTGAGCAGATAGATCATCAGCACGACGGTACGCTGATTCAGTCCAAGATTGAGCAAGCGGTGGTGCAGATGGCCTTTATCGGGACTGAAGATCGGCTGACCACGGCGCAGGCGCCGGACAATTGCAAAGAGCGTATCGAAGATGGGCACGGCGAGAATGAGCATCGGGATGGCGAAGGCCACCCCTGTCGCCACCTTCCAATTCTGTAAAATTGAGAGCGCGGCAATCGTGAAGCCGAGAAAATGACTTCCCGCGTCACCCATAAAGACTTTTGCCGGGTGGAAATTATAGCGCAGAAATCCGAGACATGCGCCGAGCACGGCGGCGGCAAGCAGCGCCTCGCCAAACGTCCCCTTGATCGCCACGCTGATGATAATGAAGGTGAGCGCGGCGATGCCGGAAATCCCGGCCGCCAGGCCATCCAGGCCATCGATGAGATTGATGGTATTGGTGACAGCGACGACCCAGAGAATGGTCAGTACGGCGGATAATACCCAGAGCGTCGGGTTGGGATGGTGCTTACTGACCAGGTCAACGTTGAAGATAACCATGAACTGCACGGCAAAGCACGGGAGCACCAGAATTGACGCCGCCAGCAGTTGGCCGAGCAGTTTGAGCTTGGCCGGGACATTGTACTTATCATCCAGCGCGCCGATCGTCGTCATCAGGAGACCGCCGAGCAAGATGCCGGCCACCTGGCGGTTAAAGACATCGCCGAATCGCTCCTCGATGACAAACAGGCGCACCAGGGCAATGACCAACACGGTCAAGGCGAACGCCGTGAACATGGCCAGCCCGCCCCAGCGTGGGGTCGGCTTGGTATGCACACGCCGGGCATGTGGGCGGTCCATCACCCCGGCGGCGATGGCGATTTTCATCGCGACCGGCGTCAGCGCCAGCGAAATGCCCAGTGCTAACAGCAGGGAGAGACCGACCATGGCTAATCTATCCGTCGTCATGCCGGATACCGCCATCGCCGTTATGGGTGTAAAAAAGGTGATCACCGTCGCAAAGCCTCAACAATCGACGACGGCAGGAGGCCTGCCGCCATCAGCGTGCAAGGGGGGAGGTGGGAAGCTAGCTGCACGAAGTCGCATTCTCCGCCTCGGTAATCATACGCAAGCGGCGAAGATGGCGTTCCTCATTATTCCAGGGCGTGGTCAACCAGGTGCGAATGATTTCCAGCACCAGACTGAGGCCGACGACGCGCGCGCCGATGCAGAGCACGTTGGCATTGTTATGCTCGCGTGACATGGCCGCGGTGAACGTTTCATGGCAGAGCGCGGCGCGAATGCCCGGTACCTTGTTCGCGGCAATGGAACCACCGATGCCTGTGCCGCAGAGAAAGATCCCCAGCTCGGCGCGGCCATCACGCACTGCATGCGCGACGCCTAACGCGATCGGCGGATAATCGACCGATTGCGTGCTGTTGGTGCCACAATCGACAATCGTATGGCCGAGGGCTACCACTTCGGCCATGATGGCATCCTTATAAACAAATGCGGCGTGATCGACGCCGAGAGCAATCTGCATGTGCATGTCCTTATTCTACGAAAATTACGTTACAGTGCCATGACAAAACGGTGAACGCGCCATGATATTCAGCGAGTGCCGTGTGGGAGAACGACAGGGTCATTGTACCCTAGAGCGATACGGATTGCCAAGGGCAACACGAGCGGACGAGCCGAACGTCAGGGGGTACCGCCACCCCATTGCAGCTTCTCACGAAGGCGATCATAAAAGGAAAACAGGCCAAATTTCACCAACTGCGCGGGTTCCGGCGCGGGATGCACGATGACGCGGTCCCCCACCTGTACCACGAACGGTTCTTGGCCATCCGCACTGACCATCATCTCATCGCCGTGCGAATTTCCTTCACAACAGATCTCCACCGGGTCGGTGGCCGGCACGACCAGCGGGCGAAAGGATAGGCTGTGCGGGCAGATGGGCACGAGCAGCATCACCGAGGTGGCGGGGTGGACAATGGGACCACCGGCCGAGAGGCCGTAGGCGGTCGAACCGGTGGGGGTTGAGAAGATGAGGCCATCGGCGCCAAAACGCCCAAGTCGGTGACCGGCGACCGTCACATCCAGATTGATGAGCCGTCCCTGAGCACCCTGACGGATCACCATGTCATTGAGCGCGACCGATTCGCCGAGCAGGGTCTCACCGCGCAGGATTTTCGCATAGAGCATCATGCGGGATTCCAACTGGTAGGCGCCCGTGACAATACGCGGTAAGTAGTCCGGCAACGCATCGGGGGTCAGTTCCGTCAAGAAGCCCAGCGCCCCGGCGTTCACGCCCAGCACGGGGACACGCTCCGGCGCGGCGATGCGCACGGCGCCGAGCATGGTGCCATCACCGCCAATGGAAATGGCGAGATCGGCCCCGCTCATGAGCGTGGCGTCATCACAGCGGCAGTGCGCAAAACCGCTCGTTTCGGCCAGCGCGGGCTGCATGCGCACGGTATGTCCCTGCGCCAACAGCCAGGCAGCGGTACGCTGCACAATGGCCACGGCTTGTGGGCGGTTGAGCGTAGCAAAGAGGGTAATATGCATGGTCATCTGCCCGCATTGTACACCTTGCATAGCGGATGGTCTAGCGGTTCGCGGATAAAGGCGGTTGCCGGATCGCGCAGAGATTTTCGCCCAGGTTGCTCCGCTAGATATGCGACTTTACTGGCGGTAAATGAACGGATCTAGCGGAGCAACCTGCAGAAAAAGAGCAAGCGAGACGGTAAGCGACTTTATCCGTGGGCTGCTAGGGGAGCAACGACGATGAAAGCACGCGCGTCTCACGGCGTTGATCCGGCTGCAGAAAACACGCGGTTTTGTCATGGCGCTGCCAGACGATGACAAGATTGCTGGGCTGATCCTGCGGTGCCTTGGGATCAGCCCAGCCGGATGGAGCATGGTGTGGAAGTCCCGCACAAGCTGGGCCTGTTGCGCTGTGGAAGAAAACCGGAAAATATTTACAGAGGCGTTGGGTCCTTAGCACAGTTTGGAAGGGTTCGAGCGCAGCGAGTCCCGCCGTTCCCAGCCCCCGGGAGAGCGGGTCTCGCTGCGGCTCGAACCCTCACAAGAAAACATCCAGCCTCGCGCAATGTCGCGGGGTAATTACACGGCGGCGGGTCGCTCTTTCGCCTTGTCGGCTTCCGCCGCGTTCTGGCGCGCTGTCTCGCGGTCCTCGGCCATCTCTTCGATGGTCTTCGTGCGCAAGCGCGCTGCCCCCGCGTAGTCCTTGGTCGGCAGCAGGTTGCCCTGTGCCAGGCGCGCTTTCGCCGCGGCAATGGCCGGCCCAAACTGCGGCAGCCACTCGGCCTGGGCGACGAGCATCTCATCCACCATTTGCCAGATTTCCGGCGGGTTGCATACCGCGCCGGTCAGCGGGTCCATGAGCATGGCTTGGCGCAGCAGGGTGTCATCGCCATGTACGGCGGCTTCCACCGCGAGGCGCTGGACGCTGATACTGGCGTTGCAGACCGCCGCGCAACCGAGGGGAAGATCGCCCACGATAGGAATGCTGACCCCATTGCCGTCCACGTAGGCAGGCACCTCGACGAGCGCGTCCGGCGGCAGGTTGGTGATGCAACCGTTATTGACGACGTTGAAATGGCCGCGGTACATCCGCCCGGTTTCCAACGCTTCGATAATATAGGAGCCATGCTCGTGGCTCCGGTCTTCGGGCAGGAAGGTGTTGGGCGGGCCCTGCATCCAGTTCGGGAAATCGTGTTCGAACCAATTGCGCCCTTCCGTGCAGACGCGCAAATAGCCCCCCGTCTCGCCGTTGATCCAACAGCCCAGGTCAATCCAGTTCGTGAGATCGTCCTGCCGTTTGCGATACCAGGGCACATACTCGCTGAAGTGACCGTTCGATTCGGTGCAGTAATAGCCAAAGCGGCGCATAACGTCGAGGCGCGCCTTCTCGGTGGTGAGCATTTCCGGGTCTTGCTCGAAGGTCGCCAGTAACTTGCCCGTCAACTCTTCGCCCTTGTGCTTCACGCTGATATACCAGGTTTGGTGGTTGATGCCGGCGCAGATGATGTCCACCTCTTCCGTGGCATATCCGAGCGCCTTGGCAATCTGCCGGTGTCCGCCTTCCACCCCATGGCAGAGGCCGATGGTTTTTACGCCGTAACCGTATTTATTGCACGCCCAGCTATTCATCGCCATCGGGTTGGAATAGTTCAGCAGCAGACAGTCGGGAGCGCTCACCTCGCTGATATCCTTGCAGAAGTCGAGCAAGGCGGCGATGGTGCGCTGCGCGTACATGATGCCCCCGGCGCAGAGCGTGTCGCCCACGCACTGGTCGACGCCGTACTTCAGCGGGATGTCGATGTCGGTGGTGAACGCTTCCAGGCCGCCGACGCGCACAAAGCAGAGCACGTAATTCGCGTCGCGAAATGCCTCACGGCGGTCCGTGGTGGCGCTGACGGTGGCGGGGAATCCGGCAGAGGCGATATCACGCGCGACGAGCTGATACACCATATCCAGGTTATGCGCGTTGATGTCCGTGAAGGCAAATTGCGTGTCGCGCAGTTCGGGCACGCAGAGGATGTCGCGCACGATGGTGCGCGTGAAGCCGATACTTCCCGCGCCGATGACGGCTACTTTAATGGGCATGGGGTCTTCTCCTCAAGCTGGTGTCGTGTCGGTGGGTGTCTCGGCGTGTGACCGGCACGTAATGTACGGACTATAGCATGCGCGCCAGGGGGAGACAAGATAAATCTGTGCTTTTGTAGGGTAATATTGTGCGCACTGTTTTGACGGTCACGACGCAGGCAACGTGGCTATCGTGCGCGTGAAGGGGTGAAAAATTGCGCGCACGGATCGAAGCTGGTGGTAGGATTGACGCACCGTGCTGCGCTGGTGTCGTCAGGTGGGGGCGCCAGCGGCGGTGTCTCCCCATGGCGGTAAGCGGTGGGGGTGAGGCCATACGTCTTGAGGAAGACTTTGCCGAAATAACCGGCGCCGGCGAATCCGCACTGCAGGGCGATGGCCTCCAGCGCTAAGCGCGTGCCGCGCAAGAGACTGCGCGCGCGTTGCAGGCGAATATCGGTCAGGTAGTGCCAGGGGCTTTGCGCCATTTCCCGGCGAAAGAGCCGGCAGAAATGGGCGCGTGACAGGCCGGACGCCTCGGCCATGCCCTCGATGGTAACCGCCTCGGCGTAGTGCTGCGCCGCCCACTGCAGCGCCTGCATGACCGGCGCGGAGGGCGACAGGTGGGGGGAGCTGATGGCGCGGCGCAGACCCAGCATGAAGCGATAGAGCATCTCCGCCAACTGCTCCACCTCCGCCACCTGGCGCTGGTGTACCGCGAGGAATAACTCGGAATACACGCCGAGCGCCGCATGGTCGAGCGGAATCGGATAGACGGAACCGTGCGTACCGATGAGGCGGTGAGCATGGCGCAGCAGATCGTTGCCGTCAAAGCAGACGTAGATGAATTCCCACGGCGGCCAACCGGCAGGAAGATAGTAGTGGTGATCGTCCGGGATCTCCACCAAAAAGGCCTCGCCCGCCTGTACGATATAGCGTTGTCCGCCCCGCTCCAGTATCCCGCGTCCCGCCAGCGTGTACTGAAAGATGCCCATAGGGCCATCCGGGCGTTCCAGGCCGCGCCAGGAATAGCCGGGTTCCGTCTCGCGCGTCCAGCCCACCGAGACACGCTGCGGCAGGTCGGGGTCCTGGTGCGGGAAGTATAAGTTCAAATTCGGGATATCACGCAGTGACTGCGGCAGCGCTAACACTTGATGGGGCCTCCCGGTGTCATTGTACGGTCCGGGCAGGGAATTGTCGAGATGCAGGTACCCATATAAAGAGGGAGCGCCTCGTGATGAGGCGCTCCCTCCCAGTGAAGTAAAGCGTTGCACCGTTGTGCATAGCGCTTGACTTATTTGCCGAACACGAAGTTCAGGCCGGCAACCAGGTGATGCTTGCTGGTGCCGAGGGTATTGGCGCCAACGACGCCGCTTGCCGCAGGCGTAACGTCAGACGCATTGAACAGACCAGCGTTGGTATAACCGAGCTGAACAGCGATCATTGGGGTCACGGCATAGCGTGCATAGATCGAAGACAGCGGCTTGGCATCGAGATCTTTTTTCGCAGTCTGGTATTCAAGGCCGAGGCACAGATTGGAAGCCAGCATGGCGTCCACGCTCGCTGCAGCACGAATGCCGGAGGCCTTGCCTTCCAAACCAGCGATTTTGGCTTTGCCTTCAGTCCAGTTGGCGCCGAGGGAGAGATTGACACTTTTGCCGGCCAGCGGCAGGACGGTGCCGCCCACGAGGTAGAACTCGGTGGCAGTGAGATTCTCGGCCAGCACATCGACTTTGGTCTTGTTGTACAATCCACCAGCGGCCAGCGCGAAGCCCGCGACTTTCAGCGGAGTGGCGTACTTGAGGTTGACGCCCCAGTTGTTGCCGTTTTCGTCGCCGAGCTTCTGGAAGCCATAATCTGCGCCGAGTTCGAAGCCCTTGGCGATGCCATAGACCACGCGCACAGGCACGGTGTCGCCGATTTCGGTGCCCGTTTTGCCGGTGCGGTCATAGTCGGCGGCCACGTTAAAGGAGCCAGCGGGCGCGACAACGGCGTTCGGCAAAGCCAAGCCGCCGGTCGGGCCAGCGAGGGTCGGATACGCATACGCGGCGCAGGCGGAAACCAGCATGCCGGCAGCGATCCCGAGAGACAGGATTTTCTTCATCTTGGT
>DASXVL010000130.1:0-6040 GCA_036504255.1 Armatimonadota bacterium
AAGGTGGCCTCGGCGGCAAGGCCTTCTGTTTTCCAGCGATCAAGGGATGAGGGTAGATTACAGCACCCCATGATATCGAGGAACGGGACGCGGTCCACCGGCTCGCCCTGGAACAGCCGAAGAAATCGCTCGCGGTTAGTCAGTTGCATGGTCATCCTCCATTAGCGCGTCGTGGAACATCATGAGGATACGATAGGGGAATCAGGTCGTGGACACCATACCGGATTTGGTGAAAAGCTTGCAATTTATTGCGCAGTCTTCCGCTTTCTGAAATGGTTGGGGTTCATGCTGTGATAGCGCTTGAAGACGTTGTTGAAATAGGACACGCTGGAGAAGCCCACGGAGGCGGCGATGTCGGCAATACTCTCGTCGGAGAAGCGCAGCAGGCTCTCGGCCTTCTTCAAGCGTATGCGGTTCAGAAATTCCACGAACCCTTCACCCATGACTTTCTTAAACTCGCGCGAAAAATAGTACTTACTCATGCTGGCATATTCCGCCGCTTCCGTAAGGCCGATTTTTCGGTGATAGTTCATCTCAAGGTAGGACAGCGCTTTGGCGAAGCGGACGCCTTCCCGCGCAGGCGCGGAGACACCGCTGCATGCCGCATCGAGCGCGCACACCGCGGAGATCACCGCGGTCGTGTTCTGCGTGTCTGCCGCCGCCAGGCATTCGATCATTTCGCGGGTGATCGCGCTGTTGACGACCGGCAGCGCGCAGAGACGGTCGATAAACGCCTGCATGCTGGCTTCCAGCAGCGAATGCTCGAACAGCGCGAGAAAACTGGCGGTGTCCAGAAAAAAGAGCGCATGACGTTGCGCGCAGGAGTGGAGTTCATAGGACTGCATGGCATACGGGTGGATGATGATCGCTTCGCCCGGATGGTACGGATACCGTTGTCCATTCACGGTAATCGTGCCACCCTTTCCGTCGTAAAACCAGACGAGTTCCAGCACGCTATGAAAATGCGCGGGAATGACTTTCGTATGACGATCGGTCACGCCGACAAAAGTATGCAGCGGCGCATCAATCGGCAACTCGCGCCGTTCATACAAGGGCTCGGACAGCGTATCAACATGCATGGCGTGTACTCCAGCAATAGTATAGCTGCGCTGTGGCGTTCTGTCAGTCTACGGCAACCATGTGAAGGCCTGCCGCCGTTATCGTGGTACAACGCGGACCGGGTTAGTGACCACCCCCGCCACAATGTTCTTCTGCCACCGGACGGAGTGCGACAATGGGATTATGACGTAATGCGCGATCTTTCACCGCCAGTGTGGTCACCGGGCTTTCGGCATATTTATTGAAGAGCAGATCGTGTCCAATACATAACCCCAGCACGATATTGACGTCGGTGTGCTGCTCGTTCAGCAATGCCGCCTGGGTCATCGGATTACACGCACCTTTTTTTTCATCGCACGGCGCGTCGACTCCCACATCCGGTAGCCCGATCGCGCCGACCTTACAACAGACCGGCGCCACAGTGAATCCTGCTTCGGACAATTGTCGGCAGAGCACATTTGCTTCCTTGGCCAGCATCAGGCAAAATGCCACCCCGATTTTCGTCCACCCCATCTCCCGGCAGAAGAGCAGCGTTTCCTCGACACGCGTGCGCATTGCGCCATCCGGATGGCGCGGGGTGTTCGCCGCCGCCGCCATGACACGCGGTGTGAGCCCGTCCTGCCGCGCCGTGGCCAGGGTACGTTCAATCACGGTCGTCGCTTGTGCCGTTGGGCAAGCCGGAGGATAAACGCCCCCCTTCACGCATGCGCGGGTCTCACACACGGCGCAATCATAGACAAATGACATCAGTCTCTCCTCTGCTATTAAATAGGGGGAACGAACACTTGCTGCGTTCGCTATTACCCATTATGTTCTCTGTCTTCACGCATTAATACCATTAGTTGATTATATGGTTATGATATATCATTGGTATTTATCTTGGCAAGTAGCGGTAATACGCTCGCAGACCAAATAATACTAGAAAATCGTGTATCATATCGCCGTTTCGCATCTATTCGGCACACCGGCGGATGCGCACTTCAGCACTGCTAATCGCGCCGACGCCGATGCTGAAGAGGACGGTTTCTGGTAAACTTATCGCGCGATGTGCTGCATAGGGCAGTGACGATGTCACAACGGTGTTGGAGATGTCAGCATGCCTTTGAGCGCGAATCGTCTTTCAACGTGACGTGCGCGCAGTCTGGCAGGAGAATGTATGTTACCCTCTATCACGGCTTCCGCTGATGCGCATGCCCGACAACCCCAGCGACTTGGCGATCGCGGCTTGCTGGCGCTCCTTGCGCTGCTGTCCGCGTTTATTCCGTTATCGACGGACATGTATCTACCCGCCTTACCGACGATGGCGGTGACATTTCATGCCCCGGCGCAACTCGTCAATCTGACTCTCGTCTTGTTCTTTGTGTTTTTCAGCGTGGGTGCCTTGCTCTGGGGGCCGTTAAGCGACAAATATGGGCGCAAGCCGATCCTGTTATACGGGCTGGCGGGCTATGTACTCGCCAGCGCCTATTGCGCCTGCACCGGCAACGTGTATGGATTGATCGGCGGACGCGTGCTCCAGGCGTTCTCCGGTGGCGCGGCGCCCGCCATCGCCATCGCGCTCGTGAAGGATCTCTTTAGCGGACGCAAACGGGAGCGCGGTCTGGTGCTCATTCAGTCCATGGTGATGATCGCGCCCATCGTGGCGCCGGTGATCGGGGCGCTGCTTTTGAAGTGGACGTCGTGGCGTGGAGTGTTCTGGACGTTAGCAGGCGCGGGCATGCTGGCGCTGCTCTTGAGCCTGGCCTTGCGGGAAACCGTGGTCACCCGCTATCGCGGCACGGTGCTGCAAACCGTGGCGCAACTGGGCGTGGTGCTGAAAAATCCCGGTTTTTCCACCTTGTTACTGGTATTCTCCCTGGCGGGAATGCCGCTGTTTTCCTACCTGGCCGCCTCCTCGTTTATCTACATCAAGGAATTCCACTTAAGTGCACTCACCTACAGTTACTACTTCATGCTCAATGCGCTGTGTGCGGTGATCGCGCCGTTCTGCTACCTCCAGCTCTCGACGCGTCTCAGCAGGCGCGCCATTATCACGCTCTGCTACGCGGTGATTGCCGTGAGTGGTGTGCTGATCTGTAGCCTGGGGCAACTGCATCCCTGGCTCCTCGCCTTCGCCATCATGCCCGCCACCCTGATGATGGGCGTTATGCGCCCCCCTTCGACGCATTTACTGCTGGAACAAGAGCACACGGCGGTCGGCGCCGCCTCTTCCCTCATCAACTGCGCTGGTTCGTTTGTTGGCAGTATAGGCATGCTGCTGATGTCCTGCGGCTGGCGCTCAATGATCCTCCCCTTGGGAGCCGTTCACCTGCTGGCAGGACTCGCGTGCGGCGTGCTCTGGTTGAAGCTTTCCCGGAAACCCTTCGTGCGCGACCTCCCGGATGTGCGCGCCGGCGCCGGGGTCACGGGATAGCCAACGTATTACCAGTCGTGTGGTACACGGACCTGCTGCAGACCGCGTAGACGGAGAAGCGGTGGGGCTACAGCACTGTTTGGAAGGGTTCGAGCGCAGCGAGTCCCGCTCTCCCGTGGGATGGGAACGGCGGGACTCGCTGCGGCTCGAACCCTTCCAAACAGTGCTAAGGACTCCAGACCATCCTTGAAATTATGTGCCGATCATCCCTGGAATTTTGTCGCCATCCAAGCTGTTATCTCCAGCCCGGCTATCCCGGTTTGTTGCCATAGCGCAACGATGCTACGTCCAAAACGCTAACCCGAATGCGCTCTCCAGCCAGGATGACATCACATAATCCCTGCAGCCCTCCAGCTATACACAAAAACATATGTTTGTTAAAATTGTCATGCTCCTCATGTGGGATAGCGTACGACCCGTCCGATACGGTGGCGCGTTGCGCGCCATTGCCCACGCGTGGGGCGTGGAGGTTGGACTCTCGTGACGATGGTGCTGCTGATTGAAGATGATGAACAGATTCGTGAATTGCTCCCGCGATATTTTTCCCGCGAAGGCATGACCATGCTGACCGCGCCGGATGGGCAGCGTGGTTTGCAGGCGATCCGCGAGCACGCGCCGGCGCTGGTAGTACTCGATGTCAATCTGCCGGATATGGATGGTTGGTCGATTTTACGGCGTCTGCGTGAGACCGACGGCTACCAACCCGCGGTCATCATGCTGACGGGGCGCGGCGATGTGCCCGACCGCTTGCTCGGGCTGAATCTGGGCGCGGATGATTACATCATTAAACCCTTCGAACCGCTGGAAGTCGTGGCGCGCACCAAGGCGGTGCTGCGGCGCGCCGGCGGCATGGCGACGGGGGAAGATGCGCTGCGTTTCCCCGGACTGTGTATCGATGTCGCCGGTCGCACGGTGCGACGGCACGAGCAAGATGTCGCGCTGGCGCCGAAAGAGTTTGACCTGCTGGTCACGCTGGCGCGCAGCGTGGGGCGCGTGCTGTCGCGCTTGACGCTGTTGGACCTGGTATGGGGCGATGACGCACAGTGTGATGATCATACCCTGGAAGTACACGTGAACCGCCTGCGCAGCAAGCTCGCCGGCGATGACGGGAAAAGCTATCTTACCACCGTGCGTGGGGTGGGGTATAAATTTGAGGTCGCCGATGCGTAGCAAGAAAACGACGCTGGCCGCCTTGATCTTGCGCCACCATCTGTGGGCGCTCCTCCTTTTGCTCAGCGTACTGCTGACCGCCGTGTTGCTCTTAGCCGACGAGTCTGCACAGCGCATGACCGAGCGCAATCTTGCCAACACCTTGCGGACGCTGGTTGCGGATGACACGGAGACCGGGCGTGTGCCGGATACACGATTATCGCGCATCGCCCGCGGCGGGGCGGGGATGCTGGTACTCGACGCCGAGGGACGCTGGTGGCGGCCGGCGCATCAGCCACAACGCGCGGAGGCATCCCGCCGCCGGAGCATCTCCATTCCGCGCTGGCAACCGTGGGCGCTGGCGTCGCAGGTGCTGCAGACGGGCGAGATGCACGGTCGTGGGCGCGTGCCCTGGACCCCGGGCTCCGTGGTGTGGGCCGCACGCGTTGTGCCAACCGCGGGCGCGCCGCGCATCCTGGTGGCCTGGTCGCCGGTCTGGGCCATCCGTCAGGGGGCGGCGCTCGTCTATGGCGCTGTCGTCCTCTCCCTGCTCGGCGCCGGGGCGCTTTGTGTGCTGCTCACCCTGCGTATCGCCCGTTATGCCACGGGGGTGATTCACCAGGTGACCGACTCCGGACGGCGGATGGCGGCGGGCGATTTTCATATTCACCTGCCGGCGCAGCCGGTCGCCGAATTGGATGAACTCTCCACCGTGGTGACCGACCTGGCGCAAGGCCTGGATATCACCATGGCGGATCTCGCCCACGAGCGGCAGCGCTTGGCGCGGCTGGAACGCCTGCAACGGCAATTTGTCGCCGATGCTTCCCATGAACTGCGCGCGCCCTTGTCGGCGATGTCCATGACGCTGGCGGCGTGGGAGGACGGGCTGTTGCGTCCTGATGAGCAGGCGGCCGCCGTGACGCGCGTGCGGCGGGAAGCCAAACGGCTTGGGCATCTGGTCGCGCACCTGCTGGATCTCTCAAGGCTGGAGTCCGGACGTGAGCTGCTCACCCCCGTAGCACTGGATGCGAACACTGTCATACAAGACGTCGCACGCCAGTATGTCTCCCTGCCGGGCGTCGCGGTCAACGTGGAGCTGCCGTCAACGCCGCTACGCGTGATGGCAGACCACGACGGGCTCATCCGTATCTTACACAACCTGCTCGAAAATGCCCGCCGCTTTACCCCGGACAGCGGGGACGTGCGCCTGTGGGCAAGACGCGAGGGGGCGTCGGTGCGGATCGGTGTTACCGATACCGGCTGCGGCATTGCCGCCGACGAACTTCCCCATATGTGGGATCGCTTCGCGCGCGCCGCGCAGGCGCGCGCCACCGGCGTCGCCGGCAGTGGACTGGGTCTCGCCATCGTGAAAGCCCTGGTGGAGGCGATGGGCGGCGCGGTCAGTGCTGAGAGTACGCC
>DASXVL010000131.1:0-10242 GCA_036504255.1 Armatimonadota bacterium
CGGCGCGCGGAACCAGCGACCGGTAACGAGCACGTAGAGCTGGCGATCGCGCTGGTCTCTGAACACGTCTCCGGTGGTGTTATCCACGTACTGCAGCGTGGTGCCCGCAATGGGAAGCCAGCGCGGCGCGCCATCCGTAACAATCAATTCCGTCGGCGTGGTGGCCACGATGAGTTGCGGCGCGCCATCGCGGAGCGTCGGCGCCTGGTTCGTCGTATCATCCGGCTCACCCGGCATCAAATCCACCACATTCGCGTCCGCGAGATTTTGCGCGAGAGGCCCGGCCTCGACCGGCACGTTCGTCGCCACGCGCCAGGGTCCGGTCAGGCGTGACGCCGTGAGATAACCATCAAAGAGATGGACCCAAAGCGTGCCGGAGGCGTCGCGCAAAATGAGCGCGCGCGTATTGATGACGCGTTGCAGATTGGTCCCGGGCAAGGGCCGCCACACGGGATCACCGTCGATGAGCACCAGCACCGCCGGGCTTTGCGTAAAAATAAAGCGCGGCGGGGTGTTGGCCACCGCCGCGGCAGACGGATCCCGCGGATCGTCATCCTGCGCGGCCAGCGCGGACGTCAGCCGGGCGAGTGGCAAACTGGACGGGCCTTGCGACACGAGGCGTTGGAAGATGGGGCGGTACGCGGCGTCGCCCCGTGGATTACCGGGGAAGCTCAACTCTTGCACGGTAATCTGGTCAAAATATACGGTCTGCGCCTGGCGGTCCGTCATCGTCTTCGCCTGCAACCGCATCACGCCCAGGGTACGGTCCCGCGCCCCGGCCGGCAACACGGACACGACCGCGCGGCCGGTGAAGTGGTACCCATCCCAGCGCTCGACCTGCGGTTGCTCCATGGCATACGTCACGCCGTTGACCGCAGTCGTCTTCGGCCATGCGTCCGGCGTAACAGCGGTCGCCGACGGCTGTGCCGCCGCAGACTGCCCGAGGGCGGCCCCCATCATCGCCACCAACGCCAGCACACACAAATATGCCGCCACCGATCTCCTCGACATGCTCGTTCCCCCTTATCGTGTAACAGTACTTCCCGCGACATGCATTATTATCATGTCGTGCCATACTGCTGGGTAAACTCTGACGTCGTCACGATCAGGGTCAACAAATGGGGAGTGTCTTGGATTAACGCGGCGAGCGCGGTGTCGGCATTATTATGGTTACGCCGCCACCAACTTCCGTCACCGTCACCGGCTGCTGCAGCGCGCCATCGGGGGTGTTGACGATTACCGTGTAGTCGCCCGGCGGCACGCTGTCGATCTGCATGGCGACCGCGCCGAGCGCGGAAAGCGCGCGCCATTGCGGGCGAGGAAAGTCGACGCGGATGGGAGCGAGCGCATTGCGCCCGAGCAGCGTCACCGTGCCGGGCAACCCCTGACGGAAATCGCCGGTGACCACAATACCAAGCGGTCCCCCGTCGTTGGCGCGTTGGGTGTAATCGACCAGACCCGCGCCGAGCGCCAGGCGCGTAGCAATGCACTGGGCTTTGCCCGCGTCATTGTCAATATCCCACAGCCACCCCGTGCCGGCAAAACGGGTGTCAGCGCACAGGGTCCATATCTGATCCGTCGGTAGCGCATGTGCCACCCCGCCATCGGGAATCCACCACATCATTTGCTGCCGCGCATCCCACGACGCCATCTGCGCTTTGATGGAAAAGCTGGGGACGTTGCCGTCACCCAGCTCAGACATGCGCAAAGTGAGCCCATCGAGGCCCATTTTTGGCACATCCAGCGCCCAGGCGCCCTTTTGATTCAGGCTGGTCTCGGCAAAGAAAAACAGGTTGCCCACCGGTACGCCATGCACCTCAAAGCGGCCCTCGGCGTCGGTTTGCACGGTCAGCGCACTGTTACTCATCTGATTGCCCAACGAACCGCGCAATCGGCCGCGCGCCCAGGGCGCGCCCTCCACGGTGAGAATGCGCCCGCGCACGCTGACGCCAGGCTGCCAGGCGGGCAATGTCAGCGTGGTCGGCTTTAGCCAATGTGAGCGCAGGTCTTCCTCCGGCGCGGGCAAGGGCACGTCGTCCAGCGAGCCGACACCGAGCCAGCGCAACGACATCTTCGTCGCGCGCATCGGCACTGGTGAAATGGAGGTGGAGGCCGAAACGCTGCCAGGTTGGTTGTATTGCCCGTCGCTAGCTGCGTCATAGCGCACGGCGAAGTAAGACGAGCGCGGCGCGTCCGCTGGCGCAGCATCGCCAGGGGCAAAGCCTTTCGGAAACGTCAGATTGAGTGTGCGGTAGCGTGGTCCACAAATATTAGCCTCCGCATCGTGCAACACCGGGACGATCACCGGCGTGTTGCTTGCCGCAGGCACTGTAAACGGTACCAGCGCCGTATCCGTCGTCCCGGAAATGGTCTGTCGCGTGTAATAGACCCCGGGCCAGAGGTCGAGCGCCTGTTGCGGCCCGTTCAGGGGTTGGGCATCGCTTTCCGCACCCGGGCTATTGCTGTTGCCGCGCGACGGCAACAGCGGTTCAAGGGTGATACGGCCGTACGCGGGCGTGCCCGCGTCGGTGCGCAGCGACAGCGTGGTGTGTTGCAACGCCAACGTGGTGATGGTCTGCCGTGCGGCGTCCCAGCTTAGTAACACATTCGGTGCGGGACGACAGGTCAGTTGCAGCAGATCCGCGCGCGGCCCATACACCGCGACGGCATCGCCACGCGCAGCCACGGTAAGCACGCGTGTCGTGGCCGGCGCATTGCGGATGAGGTAACGCACTTCGCTCCCGCCCGGCGCGGAAAAGAGCGGCGGCGGCAACGTGATAGTCGGACGACTCTGCTCCGGAGTGACGGCGAAATGTAGCGCGGACGGGGTGGGCACATGTTCGTCGAAGAGATCGACGAGCAGGCGGTACCCGCCCGGCTGCGGTAACGTCACCGTAAAATGCCCGGCGTCAGCAAGCGTGGCTTGCAGTAACCCCAGCGCGCGCACTTCCGGGCGCAACAGCAGGCGCGGCAACGCGCGGGGGTCGTCCGGCAGCACGCGCAGGCGGCTCACACCGGGCGCGGGCGCGCCTTGCGCGTCCACCAGCGCGCCGTGCGCCTGCAGGAGCGGGGCAAAGGTGACCGGGATGGTGATGGCGCGGCCGTACTCATTGTAGGGGACAAAAACGTTATCGAGATACCCCAGACGCGGCACAGCGCCATTGCTTACCAGCACGACACTGACCGTCTCACCATTGGCCAGTGGCGCGGGGAAGCAGTTGAGCGCGGCCTCCTTCACCAGCGGGTCATAGCTGCCCGCGCTGCGCGAGTCTTCCTGGCCGTATTGACGAATTCTCGTGCTCCACCAGCGCATCGGCTCCACGGCGGCGATGGGGTTGGCAGGGCGCAGCGTCACCGCATAGTCCATCTCACGCGTGGGCATGGAGCGCGGCAGCGACGGAGTTCTGCTATCCGCATCCGGCGGAATCACCGCGACGGGAACCTGATCGCCCCACACGATGACGCGGACGTGCGGTAATCCTTTCCAGACCACCGTGCCCGTCGCGTCGCACATGCCATCCAGCAAGTGCGCGGTGTCGTACGTGCAGTAACTGGCAAACACGCGCGCATGCGCGGCGGGCGCGCCGTCATAGCCGTACACCGTTTGCGTCACGTCACGTGGCGTATCGGCCAGCGTATAGCGGTCTTGACTTAGCGTGCCGTCCGCCTCCACCGTGAGGGCGACCACCGCGCCTTCCTGCGAAGCAGAGGCGAGCGCGCAGAGATAGGTACCGGGGGCGAGCGTACGATGTTGGCGCACGAAGTCGAGCTTCCCCTGCACATCAGTGGTAAATTCATCGGGGTACGTGTACGCGCGCGTCACGGAGGGCTGCTCGGCCCACGTGACGGCGTTACCGGCAATGTGCCCATGCAGCCGAGTATTGACCAGCGGTTGCCCGTCGGCATCGACGACGGTGAGGGTTTGCGCCGCTGGGAGTTTGATCTGCGCGGTCAACACGCGAAAGGAGGCATCACGCGCAAAGCGCCAGCGTAACGCCAGGCTGTCCGCTATGCGGAGGCTCTCGCCGAATCCCGCGATGCGGCCGTACACCTCCACCTCGCGCGCAGTGTCGGGAATGCCGGGGAAGGCATAATAATCCTTCCCTTGCGCCACCCCCGGTGTGATCGACCAGGCCTGGGAGGCATCCAGGTAGCGCGCGAAAAGGCGCTGGATCGCCGGCGCGCCTTTTGCGCTGGTCAACTGCAGGGCAAGGCCGGTGCGCGGCACGGAGATATCCAGCCGCGTCTCCTGGCCCGCTGTCGCCGTGGCGGTAAAGACCATATCCGCCAGCGCAATGGAGACCGGGCCCGCCGGGACAGCGACATCATAGCTACCGTCGGCGCGCGTGACCACCGTGACGGGGGCGACGCCCGACGGCAGCGCGTGATAGCTGCCGTCAGCGCGCAGCACCATCGTGACGGCGCCCGCCGTGACGAGTAGCGGGAGATCGGGGATCGCCTTGCCGTCTTGTGTGCCGTTGACCGTGCCGACGATGCTGCTCATGGGGGCATCCGCCAGCGCCAACGCGCCGCAGCAGAGGACTAGGATAAGTGCCAGTGCTCTCATTGCGCTGCCTCCTGCATGGCCGGCGGATAGGCCAGCATGACGAACCCGCCGTCCTGGGTCACCGTCACCGGCGCTTCCACGCGCCCACGTACAGTTTGTACCTGCAGGCGGTAGTGACCCGGCGGTACAGCGTCAATCTGCCCCAGCACCAGGCCCAGGGCCGGATAGGGCCGCCAACGCATATCGTCCCAGACCGCACGCACGCCTGCACGCGTCCCTTCGCCGATGAGCGCCAGCGCCCCCGGAATGCCCGCTTGCGCATCAAGGGGAAAGGCCACGCCCAATCCGGGGCCGCCCGTCTGGGGCAGCATTTGCGTGTTGTAAATCATATCCAAGCGTTTGGTGAGATCGAGATGATAGTAATGCGCCCGGCCATCTTCTCCACCGGTGAGCCACAGCCACCCCTGGCCAAGCTTCACCTGCTGACTGCAGCAATATTCCCCCAGCAACGGTATCTGCACCGGCTTACCGCCTTCGTCCGGGAACCACCAGGCCGTGCGTGTCTTTTCAAGCGAACAATAGCCGACATAGAAGTTTACGGGATGCGCGGCAACGCGCAGCGTGATCTCCGATAATCCCGACTCCGGCACGGTCAGGGTCCAGCCGGGGGCAAGCCGGCGTCCGGCTTCTTCCTTATTGTCGTAGAGCATCACAAAGAGCGTCCCCGGCAACACCCCTGCTACGCGAAAATGCCCCAGCGCATCAGTTTTCGTTATCACCGCCTCGTTTAGCTCTTGCCCGAAGGCGACGAGGTTATGCCCAATGGCCAGGCGGGCGTTGCACAGCGGCTGGCCGTCGGCCGAGATGATACGCCCGCTCACCTCCAATCCCGGCTCCCACGCGGGCAGCGTCACCGGAGGAGTTTCATACCGTTGCCAGTCTTTGTTGTATACCGGCGCGGGAATGGCGACATTGCGCATGCCCCCCACCCCCAGCCATTGCACCGTGAAGGTTTTGGCGAGGAGTGGCGTGTAGAAGAACCGCATGGGTTCGCCGGGACGGAGATACTGCGCATCAAAGGCGTAATGCCTGGAGACGGGCTGATCATATTGGATGCTGATCTGTTTCGCCCCACGTTGCCGAAGGGCGGCATAATCTCCAGCCGGGAATATCGCGTTGATCCCGTCCTCTCCCCAACGATCCACCGCAGGCCAGGGCTTGCGCGCGTCGATGGGCAGGGTGAGCGCCGACGCGCCATGCGCGGGAAGCGTCAGCAGACCGAAATATGGCTGCCCACCGCCTGACCGGTAGTCCACGTCGCCGCCCACCAGATACGCGCCGGGCCAAAGGTTGAGCGCCACGGCGTCTTCCCCCGACAGCCGCGTGGGTCCGGCCTCCGCGCGCGCGTGCCCGGCGGGCAGATCGGCGAGTTCGCCATTCGCCGGTTCGGCGGGCGCGGGCAAGAAGGGGAGCAGGTGCAGCGGCCCGGTGAACTCACCGCCCGGAGCCTGGCACAGCGCCAGCGTAGCCGCGCGCAACGGCAGCGTCTGTACGGTGTGGTCCGCCCCGAAATGCCAGAGCACGAGTTGATCCGGACGCGGCCGATACCAGTACGCCAGCATGACAGCCGTGGACCCATAGACGGGCATGACCGGCTGTGTCGCGCCGACGCGCAGATACTGGGGGGACAGCGGGGCGCTGGTGCGCACCCAGCAGAACTCTGTGCCCGCCGGCACGTGGGCCAGCGGCACGGGCAGCGTGAAGGTATGCTGGTTGACGCCCTCGGCCAGTGTGACGGTCAGCGCGGGCAACAGCGGGCTGTGCTCATCCAACAGGTCCACCACCAGGCGATAACGACCGGGGAGCGGGGCCATGATCCGGAACGAACCGTCCGCCTGTGCGTCCAACGGCGTCAAAAACTCTTCCGGCATGCCATTTTTCCGGTTGAGCCAGGGCCACTCCTCGGAAAGTGGGGACAGTCGCAACCGGCTCACTCCGGTGACTGGCTTGCCGTTGGCGTCGACTAATCGCCCGCGCAACTCGCAGTGATGCCAGACGGCATCCACGGTCAATGTGTCCCCACTTTCCGGAGAAGGCGGATACAGGTCAAGCAAGGCGATGTGCGCACCGTTTGAATGGCGTGGCGCGAAGCTGGTGAAAAACGGCGTCCCTGGCTGACAATCAAACCGATACACTTCATACGGTGGGAACGTGGTGGGATACGGTGGATTGGGAATACTCTGGCCTATTCCCCCATCTGCGGAATAGTACTTCACGCCCTCTTTCAACAGCCCGCCATTCGGCATGCGGACCATCAGGTCTCCTTTAGCGCCGACCGGCATGGGGGGCAGCGACGTGGCCTCGGTGACGTCGGCAGCGAGCAGGCCGGCGGGGATGTCCTGCCCCCAGATGACGGCGGGCAGCGCGGGAAAATGCTCCCACACCACCACGCCGTGCGCATCGGTGCTGGCGTGGCGCAGCAGGCAACGCCCGGCCCAGGCAAGGCTCGCGTGCATGGCACAGTTGGCGGCAGGCGTGCCGTCCGCCGCGTAGACGGTCTCCGTCACCCGGCGTTCCCCCGCCCCGATGACATAGCGTTGCAGCGCTACCGCCTTGCCGTCCGTGACAACAAACGTGATCTCAGCGCCCAAATGCTCGCCCTGTCGAAGCGCCAACCGGTACGTGCCGGGCGGCAACACGATGGACAACGTCCCAGTGGCGTCCGTCACCACATCATCGAGCCAGCGGCCATCCCATCTCGGCTGCGCATTATCCAGGTCTCCCTGCGCAACCCGCCCCGACAGCGGCGTCTTTTTCAACGGGTTCCCACGGGCATCTACCACTGGAATCTTCACCGGTACGCCGTGCGGCAACTCCCAGCGCAGGCACAGCGGCCCCACGGCGTCAGTGAGCGTCCACGTTTTCGCAACGGTGCGTGCAAAGAGCCCGTCGCTATACTGCGCGGTCAATGCGAGCGCCTTCAGCCCAGCCGGGACACTGAGCGGTCGATACAGACCGGCGGCGATGCGTGCAAAGGCAAGTGAATCCTTGGTATAAATACTGGCATCGACCGCGCGCGGATCAGGAAAGGCCACACGTATGGTGAGGCCGGGGTCTTTCAACGTCCATGCCAATATAGCGCTTTGCCCGGCGACAAGCGTCACCGTCTTTTCGGTCGAGGGCTCGCCGTTTAGTTGTACGGTTAATGGATAACCAGCGGCACATATATAGGTAGCCTCGCCCTTGTCATCCGTGGTGGCGCAGCCCAGGTTGTCTCTCTGTGTAGACACATACGCGTTGACTCGACCGGCCGGCTTGCCGTCGTCGAATGCTACGCGAAGTCGCAGTATGCCGGTCGGCGAGGTCAGCGCCATGCACATCCCGCTACACCACAATATGACCGCAAGTGTGATCCCGCAGCGCATGGTATACCTCCTGGTTATCAAGATCCTTGCTCCTCCCTTCGCCGCAAGGAAGGCAGAGGAAGCGCGCATGGACTCTTACTCTTAACTTTCTGAATTTTCCCAGCTATAACCTTCTATAACCAGCATGGCACGATACTGAAGACGCGGCGTTCGCTCGTTTTCGCTGGCACTCCTCCGGACAGCCTAACCACCGTGGGGGACGTATCTATGGCGTCCCCAACGGTGGTTAGCACAGAATGCCTCGGATAGCGGACGTACGCCATGACGCGATGCAAAAAATCGCCGTCACAGAGGACTGTCAGTCCAGTGCGACGGCGACGGTTCAGCAATTCAAAGTGATGTGATGACGGAAGGCCGCGTGCCCACAAGGGTGTGTACTGTTCCTCTACAGGAATTGCACGTTCCGGAAAATTCCCTGCTTACGCATCTTCGCGGTCTCCGATGGCGTACGGCCAGTCCCCCCACTCGACTGTGAAGTCTTCCCAGGGGAAGAAGGACGGGATGGCGGTGAACGGCTCATTGAGGAATGGTAGCGTCTCGGTCGCGACACCGTCGTAGGATGCCGTCGGCCAGGTCACCGGCTGCCCATTGATTGCCGCAATGCGCGCCGTCTGACTGCCGGAACTGTGGGAAGTTTCCAACTCCAACGCCGGGCGTACCCTGCCCGCGGGTCGGCGGTAGCGTGTGCGGCGCGTAGTCCAGAAGTAATCGGTGAATTTGCTCGCGGACAGATCCTCGACAAAGGCTTGCAAGGACGGATACTCATCGATGCTGGCATGTTCGGCCACGAACCCTCCGAAGATCATGCGGAGTTCCGCGCGCGTGAAGCTACGTGGGGCCCCCTGATAGAAGGTAGTGCGGATGACCTGATAATTTGGCAGCGACTCCAAGGTAAAGCGGATGTCGCCCACGATGCTGGAGTAGGCCATCGGTCGCACGGCGATGAGCAGGCGTCCGCGCCGGCACGCAATCCATTCGCCGTGCTGCGCCGTGCCCTCCCAGGATGCACGCGGGGCGCTGCCGACAATGATTTCATCCGCGCCAGCGATGTGCGATGGGAAAATCACCAGTTCACTCAACCGCGATAGCGGCGTGGCGCCCAGGCCGCTATCAGCATCGCCACCCAGCGCCAAATGCGGATGTGTCAGCACCAGCGCGGTGGATTCGGCCTGCAGGGTCACGGTATGCGCATGTGACGTCAGGCTATCATCCTCACCTGAATTGGAGTAGTAGATCGGCTCGCACTGCCGGTCGGCCTGCAGCCACTCTGCGCCGGCAGCGGGTACCTCCTTGGCTTGTTTGATCATACCGGGTACTTCGTCATCGACGACTAGTTTGGTAAAGACCGTGCCCATGTCGGCGTAGGAGTGGACGGGCGCGGTTTTGCGGTAGGTGACGAAATAGGGCATCGCTTGTTTCCCACCATCGCACATCGCGAGAGTGCTGGCGGTGCCCAGCGTGTAGTCAACGGTCAGCAGGGTCTCAATGCGGCAGCGCAAGGCCGGAAAATCCGGACCGGTCGGCCCCTGCTCGCAGGTGGCCACCGCATGATACGGATAGTTTTTTCGCGTGAACAGCGCCTGCGCCACTGGCGGTACATGGTAGCTACCGAGGGTATACCAGCACATCTGCGCGATATCGTGGGGATAATCGCCTTTATGGTGCACGACGAGGTGACTGTCCGGCTGAAACAACCTGCACGGCGAGGGATGCGCCGCATCGCCGAGAACGAAGTGCAACAGCGCCGAGAGACAACTCACGTGGGCGAGGGTATCGATGGTGTAGGCGCGGGAATAGGGTCCGGCCTGTAGCCCCATCTCGGGGTGGAAGCGCGCGGCGAGATCGATCCACAAGCGCTCCTCGATGCCGCGTGCGAGGGCACGCGCTTCCGGGTGGCGCGCGTGTTCGGCAATCTCACCCATCGCATGAATGGTTAGCGGGGAGTAGGTCGGCGAGTTGAACTCACCGTTGATGCCGTTCCGTATCAGCGTGGCGCGGAATTGCCGCAAATTCCACAGCCCGTAGGCAACGGCATCCGGGCAATCCAGGTACTCGCCGCCAAGGATCAATCCCATGGTGGCCTTCGCCGGCATATTGTCGTTGTACCCATGGAATTGATAGTCGGGTTGCCGATTGCCGGGCTTGAAGGAGAAGCCGTCGCGCACCAGTCCCTCCAGCTTTTCCCGCACGTCTTCCGCCATCTGCCCGGCGAAACTGGTCAATAATGCGGCGGCAATGTTGGTATCGAAGATATTAAAGCGCACCGCGCCGTACTGCTCGGTCTGCGCCGGGCGTAAAATCGCATCGGCA